>NZ_JAKEUW010000019.1:0-85694 GCF_022398115.1 Vibrio sp. Isolate22
TGCCGATAGAAAGGCATGTGAAAATCCGAAGTGCAGCGACACCATTTGACCCTCAATACCAAGAATACTTGGCAAAGAGAAAGTCTAAAAGGCTAGCTCGTAACTCTTGGAACGAACCTGCTCCGACTGCTTTATAAGTTGCTGGGTATCATTTGATGCCTTTGTGGAGGCTTGAGCCTAGTGCAGTGAAAGTTGCACGCTGGGTTCTTAGGGAGGCGGCACTTGGTAACAAGTGTCGTCCACCCGACAAAGATGAATCGCTCAAACTATAGCATCTAAAATTCGCCTTCCTTGAATCCTCCTAGCCAGCCTGAAGTCGGTCTATCGTCCACTTATGGTCGGCTGCACATTGAGAGCAACTTTCCAAAGTAATCACACTCGGCCTATATGAGATATACGCCTACAAACCCGACAAAAAAAACACTAAAAACAACAATTAAAACCAACAAACAAACCCAAATACCAAAAAATCAAAAACATAACCATAAGTCACTATATTACCACAACTTTAAATTAAAATTTAAAATTTAAAAGCCAATAAAAACCACAAAAAACCCAAATTAAACTCACAAAAATAACGATCAATATCAAAATTAAAAACAAAGTAACAACCAAGAAGTTTTAATCACCGATAGAACCAGTTAGAGTGATGTTTCTTCAGGGTTAGATGTGTAAAAATCAACGAAACATACAGTGGAGTATGAATGTGCAAAAATTTTATTGACCTAGATAACTATGGCGGAGCACTCCCCCTCCGACCGCAAATACGAGAGCTGTTGTGCAGTGAGATCATCGATAGCCTACAATTTGCTGGGTTAGACAATGAAGACCCAAGTAACACCATTCAAAACGATTGGCAGTTAGAGCTTTTTGATAAAACAACATGCAAATTATTGTTAAGGTTGAACTTTTCCAACCAATACAAACCTGTAGCGCCAGAGAGTGGACGGTACCTCTGCATTACAAATATACAAAGTGAGGTTTATAAACCAATTTTTCAGGATTGCATTTTAGGTCGTACTATCGCTCAGTTATTTAAACACTTCAAAAATCTAATGTTCGTAAAGATTCATGATGATATCAGCCTGTCGAAGGGCTTATTCGATATGCGTGGTTGTAATAGTGAATATAAAACTATTTGGAGACCTGATGCTCGCCCTCCTGTCATTGATTACATCAGGAAAGAGAAGGAAGGAGACTCCCTTAATTAGCAGCACATTAGGGTGTTAAGGGACTGTGGCGATTTCAAGTAGAGTGAGTTTGTATTGACCAATTTTGCAGGGTTATTAGGGCTGCTATAGGAATACCATTAGGCGTGATGTTGACGTTACGAAAAATAAAAAATCGAAGACCTCCGGATGAAGAGGAGCCTAACTAAGCTACGTTACCAATGGATATTGTGTGGGATGATTATTATGGAGCAACTATGGAATTAGATTTAACGAATGATCAGGTAGTTATTTTACTACATTTAGTTCAAACGGAGATGGCTGGCATATGTGGTGATCGAGGCTACATGGAGCTTTCAAAAATACGGGATACTTTAGAGAGACAGTTAGCTGAGAGCTTTTCAGGCTAATCTGATGTTTTTCCAAAATCTATGTTTTAGCCTCATAATACAAGGAGCAAAGTCCAATGAAAAACCTCCCCGCATTGAAAGAATTTAAACTCGATGACTCACCGTTTCCAGTCGTCGATCCTACTAATTTACCTCAGAATCTACTAGCAGCATTAGATAGATTTATGGCTGGAAAAACGGTTAGCCACTCTGTTTACATATACGTTCAAGACTGGGTAGAGTTTTGTGGTGCCGTAGAGAGGGGAAATATCCAAATTTAAAACCAGCTTTCGGAACTTCGGAAACTACACTTGCAAAGAACATGATCAACGAAAAATGTGCCTAGAGATGCCAACGATACATCAATTGCCAATACTCCCCCAATGTCGCGCAATGATGTTCGACCCGCTGAACTGGTGAGCAAGCTGTATCATTTGTCACTCAAGAGGTGTCAGTATGCCTAAGAGGCTGAACAAAAATACGTCTATAACGTTAGCAAAAACCGTGATGAGGTTGCTTGGCTATTGGGATATCTCACGTACTACTCAGTGTTCGCTACTCGGTATAAGTCTAACGAACAGCAACAGGTTACGAGCAATGGAGGCTGGGACTACAGGTATCCCTAGGGGGCGGGATTCACACGAGCGAGTTATCAACCTATTGGCGATCCACAAACATCTCAGTATGCTCTACCCGTATAATCCAGAGATCAAATATGGCTGGGTAAATATGCGCAATGCAAAGCTCGATGGGCGCACTCCGATGGAGGTCATGATGGGCGAGGGTTTTGTCGGCATATCAAAAATCAGGAATTTTCTGAACATGAGCTATCAGAGGTAAAGCCCACAAAATTGGTAGTTCCTAGCACATTTAGCCAAAGCAGAAGACCAGACCGATACCAAGGCTAAACTCCGTCAAAGGAAAAATGGAAAATGATACATTTTGCCATACAATGAATGTAAAGTATGACAAAACGTATCAATCAGCATGAACCCAGCATATCTAGCAAAGCTTAAAGAGCTATCCATATTTACGACCTCGGACGCAGCAAAATTCAACATAACGCGTGCCGCCCTTTCTCGCGCCGTGGAAAAGGGTCACATAGAAAAACTACAGAGAGGACTCTACGGTTATATAGGTCGAGAAGAGTCTGAGATGCATTCTTTTGCAGAAGTCAGTGCCAGAGCTAAAAATAGTGTTATCTGCCTTCTGTCGGCTCTCAGATACCACAACCTCACCACCCAAGCACCTTCTCAGGTATGGCTCTGCATCAAAAAAGACGATAGAGCACCCAACATTGACTATCCAAGCATTCAGATTATTCGCAACAGGGAGACTGAGGATTTTGGAGTTATCTCAACAGAAATTGATGGTGTCCCTGTTATGGTTACGGACGTTGAACGGACGGTCGTTGATTGCTTTAAGTTCCGCAACAAGATCGGTATTGATGTTGCGATTGAAGCACTTACAGAAGCCAAACGAGCCAACAAACTAGATCAGCGGAAGCTCTGGGAGAATGCTAAGCGTTGCAGAATGACTAATGTAATGATGCCCTACATGGAGGCGCTAAGCCTCACTGGTTAAACTAAATATCGCAGCATCCTACCTAAGTGTTTAATTGAACATTCTCGAACCTACCACCTCTACTTTCCCGAAGATACAATGCATTTATCGATATCTGACTGAAAAGCTTCTAACAATGCTCTGATCTCAACTAGCGCTGCGGTAGGCGTTAACTCCTTCCTTGCTATCTGCTCTTCTAACAACTCAATCTGACGATTTGCTAAGTCAACACTCGACTTTAGTGATACTGCATTATAAACCTCTGTATAGCCGTGAATATCTGCAAATGCGAGGTCAATATAAGTATCTAAAGAGCTAAGGTTTGTATGACCTGTCCACTGCTGAAGCTGCATTTTAAACGTTTGTGTGTGAAGCAGATGTTTTCGGAAATCATCCTTATCATTCACCTCTTTAGTGGCAAGAATAAGCTCCTTCAGCTTGTCTGTAATAAATGCATGTCTCCAGAGGTGAGGGTGCAATTCCCCCTCGATACCAAGGTCTTTTTTCCACTTGTTCATGTAAGTCCCCCATGAATCGGCAGAAAAGGCTTTACCTGTTTTTAAGCCGACAAAAAGGTAGTCATGTTTGACTTTTTTCTGCCTCATGACCTTTTTGCGAACTTTGATGTAATCCGCAATCATTGACAACAAAAGGTGTGACACAGGAATTTTTCGAGTGGTGTTGTCATCCTTACGCTTTAAGGTAGTGAGGGTCATCATCCCTGTACGCCTAGCCTCCTGATAATCACTCAACGTAATTAAGTGAAACTCCGTGACACGAGCGCCCAGTTGTTCCATCGCGGTATACAACGCCATATCCCTTCTGCGCTTATCTTTGTTTTCCTGAGTCTTTATGTGCTCCCACACACGTAAAGCATCATCAGAAGAAACAGGGTGGCGTTTCTTGATCTCATCTTTTTTTGGTACAGCAGAGTGCGTTATTTTAGTACCTTCTATAAACCCTTTGTGACCTTCCTGTTTGCGTTTGTAATGCTTTTCGAGTATCTGAATTGAGTTACCTTTGTCTTTGCCAATAAAAGCACTCAAATCATGAAACGCTTGGATAAACTGCAAAAAATCCAAACAGGTATGTGCAATCTTTATAACGGAGTTATTCTTGCGTTTTAGTTCGCCAAGCGGCGTTCTCTCTGCCTGTAATGATTGAACAAAAAGGGTAAATGTTGCGTCAGTAAGCTGGCTGAAGCGACTCAATAATGGCTGTTTTTCAATAAAGTGAACCAAGTGGATGATATCGTGGGCATACCCTCGAATAGTGTCACTTTTTAAGTTTCTCACCATCAAACTATGGATGTAGGCATTGGCTTCATAGCAAGGAGTATGATTACTGTAGGTTACGAAGGGAATATCCAGTGGCTTACGAAAGACAAGCTTGCCATCAAACCCAAGGTGACTCCATTGTTCAAAGTCTTTAAGCTTACGAACCGCCATTAAACTTCTCCATTCAAAGTTTCAATTAGATCCGCGAGTTGTTTCAGCTTCGAACTCAAAAGTTCGCCATCCAACGTATGGCTCAACTCTGCTTCAATCTTCCGATTGTGCTCTCGATAAAGCTCCAGTCGCTCCTCCACTGCTCCTTCATGCACCGCGAGTTGTTTTAACTTGGAGCGTAATTCCGAAATAATCACTAGCGTTAGAAAATTGCTGCGCTGTGCTGCATCTAGCTCTGATTTAAGCTCTGCTTTTTCCGATTCGAGATCTGCTTTGGTTTTTCTTTTACTACCCTTTGCCGTTCCTGCATCACTTTGAGCCTCATCTATTTTCTCTTTAGCATTAATACGAAGCTCATCTAACGATAAGAAACCCCTCTCTAGAAGTGCTTCTGAAATACTTTTTACTGTGTTTAACGAACACGACGTGATTTTACGATCTTCATTCTGATATTTAGCGATGCCAGATTGTGATTTAAGAGCCTTCACAAGCACTTCATCATCTTTAAATTCAGCGGGGGTTGTGATGATTTCCTTTAACAGCGTTTCTGTTTCAAGTATCTTAGTTTGGTTCTTCTCTAAAACTTTCATTGTCCCAATCCTCAATCAAGGTCTTTGATTTTTAAAATTAGATTAAAGGTTTGAGTTGTACCTCCATCAGCATCTTCGATGGTAAAGAACTCTGGCTCAAGCGTGATTCGACCTTCTTCTAAAAGCTGAATAACCTCTGTTTCAATGTCTTGCTCTTTTTGAAGTCGGCTAATGTGAGGGATGGTTAGATAATACTCATCATCGTAATCTTCCGCTGCCTCCCTCACTGTCTCTATAGTAATCGGCGTTGAGCTATCACCTGTCATTCGCTCTGCAATTATTTTGCGAACCTCTTCTATTCCTTCGAGCTTCGCAAGCTCAGAGGTGGAATCGACAACACCGCGAACGATCACGCTGGCTTTCGCCCCATAAAGTACCGCCCCTGTCTCTGATTCAGAGATGTAATTATAGAGATGCTCCATATCTGAATGTCCAAGCATCCAACGCAGAGCATCCATACCATCGAATCCTTTAGACCAGAAGAATGCCATCGCAAAGAAGCGCCTTAATTGGTGCTGACGAACGTAATTACGGCGGTACTCACCGTTGTCATACTGCACTAAATCAGTTTCGACGTAATCACATAAAGCATCGAGATGTGCATTGTAGGTTATGTGACTTGTAGGACTTAAGTGGCATTGTCTTGAGTGTAAGTTGTTAAACAGAGACAACTTTCCCTTGGATAAATTCAATTCATTGGCCTTGATGTTAAATTGCTCCAAATGCCAAATGAACCTTGCGATAGATAAGGGAATTGGTCTTTCTATTGTTGCATTTACCCCTTTTGAGCCAGTTTTTTTTACCTTAAATATCAGGTTGTACTCTGTTTTTTCACCTTCTTCAGAAAAGGGGCTTACATTAGGTGATAGGTTGCCATGTGGCTTCAACTTGATTAATTCATCTTGTCTTCGAGCCATGATTGCACCCACCAAGACTTGTATTGCGCCTTGCAGCACCGAGAACAGTTCAAACAAACTTTTATTGGCTCGAATACGTTTATGTCGGTTTTCAGCGCTATCAGCAAAGCCTTGAACCTGCTTTATCCCTTTTTTAAGGTATTCACTACTCAGGCAATTGATTGCTTCCGTTTCAAGCCAGTAACCTCGCTCCGAACTAGATATATTTCGATGCAATTCTTCATTCCAAGCTAGGCTGCCTTGTGATGGTCGGAGTGTGTTGGAATTTTTTGTAGCAGATTTGCTTCTTGCTTTAGATAGCAGAGTTAGCATTTCGTCTAGTAAAGTAACTTCACCTTTGTCGGTAGGTAGATGCTCTTTGGCAAACTCATAGCACTGACGAATTAAGTTAAACACAAACTTAGGCGGTAAGGTACGTGTTCTCCCTACCTTTTTTAAGTCAACTAACTGACTAATGCTACCAGCATTGACACGCTCAGACATAATTGATGGGTTTGCTGCATCTTCACGTTCACAATTGGTATGAATCAGTCTAATTGCTTCAATATACTTTGAGATATTTTTCTGATTCGTACCTGATGATGCATCTTTATTCTCAACTGCACGATACTCTGATCTTTTCTTGGCTTCTTTGAGGTAAAGCTCGGGATAATTATAGGTTTTGATGTCGTGATAAAGCATCTTTCTATCAAATAACAACTTACTTAGTACAGCTCCATTGCCTTCGTAAGTAATAAATTCACCTTTTAAATAAAACCCTTGTTCAAAAAGCCAAGCACACGCCCTGTCTCTCACTGATAAAGATAATAAAGTCTCATCTTGGGCAATATGTCGATTAACATAGGGGTATTTTTCTTTTAATCTTTGAGTATCTTCATCTGAAACACTCGCACTAGCATTGTCTAGCAACGTCTTAACGCGGTTGCTAAAATCATATACTCCATGAAAATTCCCATGCTCAGCGAGTTTAATCAAAATGTTCAGCCAAAAGTCATCATTCACATTTTGAAGGTGGTATTTTGCAAGCTTTAACTCCTTCGAGTGCAGCAATATAGCATTTATTAAGGCAACAACTTTGTTAATCTTTTGGTAAGCCACTGCTGGGCTGACAACTTTTCCACCATTTTCAAGCGGGTTATCTATCGCTGTAATCCAGTATTTAAAACTGTTTAATAATTTGCGATGCTTTGTATCCGTTAGGTTCTTCCCATCATCTAAATACACACTGTCCCAATGTATAGCTTTTGAGGTTTTATTTAGTTTTATTAACCATTTAGTTGCGGTAAAACTGGATTCTAACCACTCAGGTTGTCTTTCATCATAGCCATAGATGCCCGTATGGATGTGAGTGATGATATCTAATGCCCGATAATCATCATTAGCTACTGAGAAGTTTATAATTTGCTCAAGTGTATCTGAACTTAGACTATTGAGCGTCGAATGGTCTAATGCAATGTCTTCAATGAGGCTAGCAATAGGGGAATTGCCGATGGCGTCACTCAACATAGCAGCGCTCCTTTAATCGAATCAGCATCAAGCTTATTTTGGGCTGCAATATCAAGCATCTCCATTAAATCAGTGTCAGCACTATGCTTGCCTGAACTTAGGGTATCTAGGACAAATACTGCTGACTGATACCAGTGAAAAACGATATCCAAGAATGGTTTCTCATCATCGTCACTCTCAACAATAAGGCGTATCACCATTAATAACTGCAAAAGAGAGGTTGATATGGTGTAAGTTAACTGGTTGAACACTAAAGACTCAGAGGCTTCATTGCCAGTAGCGCCCTGCCGAACAAAACCGTGGTCGAAATGCTCTGGAATATTACAGATACCGTGATTATGTAGGAATTCCTCAATGTCTTCAGCACTCATCTTAACGGAGTCTAGGCGGTACACAGAGTCTTTCATGGCTTCAAGCAAGATCGCATTCTGGAACTGACGTACCCAACGATCATTAAAGAAGTCCATAAGTGGTTTAGGAAGATAAGAAGTCAGTAAGTTAGTGTCTTTCTTTTCATGACCAAGCGCTTCCGAAACCGCATCCATTGAGCGTGTTTCCAGATAAATTTGAAAACCTCGGTGTCGTCTAATCGAGCGCAATGAATGAATATCAGAAATAGCTTCTGCATCAACTTGGCTGATATCACTGCCCTTATCAAAGAGCGATTTATCTAATAACGAATCATAGAAGTCATTCGCAGCGTGAAGAGTGACATTAAGATTACTTGGACATATCACATTAGAAATGGAAGCGGTCAGAATCATCTTTCGCCAATTCACATCCCCCTTATCTTTTAAGTATTCACGACACATATGAGTATGTTGTATCAAAAACTCAACAACAGATTTGGAAAGCTCATTGAGCACAACTTCTTGTTGCGCGTTGGTTGGCCCTTTGCGTGATTTATAGCTTACCGCAATATATTGATTACCAACTTGCTTGTAACCCACCTTATTGCCATGAGAATCAAATAACTCCCACCTTTCAAGCCAAGAGGGTGTTATCAGGGGGTGTTCCATTACAAGTAGCGTTAAAAGAGCATTTAGTGTTGAGCTAGTAGGTAAATTTAACTCCGTGTGAAGTTGTGTTGAGTTACCGGAAAAGCCCAAAAATGTCTGATACTTTAACTTTGCGCCTATGCCGTGTGCGTAAAATGTTGCAACCGTGTTGTTTAGCTTATCTGCACCAACAATATTGTGATACTGAGTGTTGTGTGAATTGCTGTTCAGCGGTTTAACTAGACCAGTGTTGAGGAAAGCTTTATTTCTACCTTCTCGCTCTAAAAGTTCCTCAAACTTCAAGATGCACACTTGCCTGATATGCTCCATATCACGCTCTACACGTTGCTGAATGATTAATACAGCCTCTTCATCTTTAATTTTCAACGGAATGTTGGCAAACCATCTATTTTTTTCCCGCTGCGCTGCGTTGCCACCAACTGAAAATGTGGGCGCTGCATCCTTAGGGTCTTTCCATTTTGGAACAATGAACGGTTTATGAGGTTCACTAAAAACGCCTGTGTTAATAAAACAATCTGTATAATAGTTAATGATATTCGCCCACCGAGAGTGAAAGCGCTTTGGGTTGTGATGTGCGGCTAGGGAGCGAACAAATAGCACCTTAAACACCTTATGGAAGAAAAGCTGAACATGGTTGCGACTCAAGTAAGTTTGTATAGTTAACCCACCCCGTTCAGAATAAACGGTGGACATTCCATCAAAAAAGACTCTAAGTTCATACAGAATGCCTGCAAGGGATGATGATTTACGTGTTGAAGCATAGTTTTTTAGCGCAATATGAACTTTATTAGTAAAATCCTCGCCAAAATTTACATAAAGCGTATCAAGATGAGCCTCGAAGCTTTTGCCTTCTTTTGATACAACCCGCCACCCGTTTAGGTAATCAACTTTTATTTTATCTATCTTAAGCTTGCGAAATTGCAGTAGGCAGTTTGAAGCATCTTCTGTTATTTTGAGGTTTGATAGTTTTATCTCATTCAAGCTTAAGTGCTTATCCTGTGCAATATAGCGAAAAAGGGTTTTGGCTCTATTGCAATACGAGTATCTTTGATTGAGAGGGATGTTATCGTTGTCATAAATGAAGCCAATGAACAATTGAACGTGCTTATTGAACGAGATAGAGTCATTTAGGATTTTTAATGCTGTGTAGTTGCCTTGCTCCACTAAATAACAGTATGCAGAATAAGTATTCAGTAATGCTTGAGTATGTTCTTTTGGCTGAGATAATTCAGAAGCTGATTTGAGGTAGCTAAGGTATTCCCCTGACAGGGCGGTATTTAACAAAGAAAGTCCACTCAATGTTTTTATATTCATGATTTAACCCTATAGATTGACAACTAATGGTTAATATAAATATCAACCTGACAATCATCAACAAAAAAAGATAGTAATAAAAAACAAAATGTACTTTATTTACAACATCATAGAACATTTTTGATACTTTTTAATCATTAGGATTACATAGATCTCATCAAGAAACAATAAACCATTATGTGCCAAAGAGATCTCGCCCGGGCGAGGTACAGAGCCACCACCAACCAGCGCTGCCATTGAGCTCGAATGATGTGGCGCGCGAAACGGACGTTGCTTCCAGTTGTACTGATTGATCTCTTGCTGAGTCAACGAAGCCACCGATGCCGTTTCCATCGCCTCATCATCACTCATATCAGGTAACAAATCACGCAGACGAGACGCTAACATGGTCTTGCCCGTTCCAGGAGGTCCGAGAAAAAGTAAGTTATGGTTACCCGCAGCTGCGATCTCCAGACGGCTAGCGTCACCTAGTTTTTTACTAAAAGTATTATAAATACTGCCAGACAAGGCTTACAAAGAGATAACACAAAAAAGTGTTACTTATGCATACTTTATATGTACTGATTTGAGGTTTTATGGAAAATCGTTACCTAAACGGAGGGATTTGAGCGATCACATCAGAAAAACCCATTGAATATCAAACATTATATGGAGCACACAATCTAGACAGGTTGCTCTATATTGGTTGTGCCTATCTCTAAGCTATCTCACTTAGCCGTCATACTTTACTGGTTTGGCCTACCTTTTCTTATCAGTTTGGTGAGAATTTAGTATGCTGGGAGCTTATCACTTTCCAATTAGTGGCAAGCTGCTTTTGCTACACCAAAGCCAATTCAAGCATCGTATTGTCGTATATACTATAAATGGTTCAAAGAAGGCAGCTACAACTGATGAATTGATAGGGGTTCTAGTACTAACATAAACGTGTCATAACCCCACTATGTGAATAGAATAGGTTTTAAGCAGCAATGAAAGTAAAAATTGAGAAGACTAGTGATGGTGAAGCTTTCTTCACCATTCCAGAAATACTGCAAAAACAATTGCAATGGAATGAAGGCGATCAAATCGAATGGCTGGAAAATAAAGACGGTTCATGGACTTTACGTAAAGTCAGATTTGAGGGGGATATCCAGTCAAAGTCTATAGAGTATATTCTTTCACAATATCCTACCTTAAAAGTTCAAATGGAGGGTGTGTTTGACGACTCTGACTTGAAAACAGAATGGTTAACTTCTGCAATTCCAGCGCTGTCTGGTTTAACTCCGCTTGAAGTAGTGCTTGAAGGTGACTTAAAACGCGTTTTAGAGGCATTAAATCGTATCAAATATGGCGATATTTCTTGAGATAATTTTATCTCAAAGAACTCAGGTTAATATGTCGAGCTATAGCGCCCTAAAATGCAACGCAGAGATACGCTGCATAAGAACCAATCATAGCGTGTCTAAGGTCCAAATCGCAAAACCAAACAGACTGACTTTCCCAACCATGTCAATAAAGTTGTTGTGTGACAATAGGTAGGTTTCCATTTAAACCGTATATCCGTATTTCAACTTATTGATCTCTTCTATCACCAGAATGATGCCAGTTATTGTATCACAGAATGAAAGTGGTGTTTCTTTGCCAAACACCAAACTAGGTTTATTTAACCAGCGTAATGTCGCATCACGATTACCAAAATACACATCTGCTTCTTTGACCATATCGGTAAGCATAAGCGCATGTTCACTGGCCGTTGGACTTAGCGTTGCGTTCGGTTCTTTCACTTTTCGCCGGAGAGTACGCAGATTAACGCCAATGAGTTTCGCGTACTCTGTCTTAGTCAGACCAATAATTAACATTCCTCTATCCAACGTCCCGACAGGAAGACCTTGACGAATAATTTTTAGACTATCGCTTACACTGTGAGCTTTGCGCTTATCACCTCCAAGCATCTCATAAGCAACACTGAACATTAAAGTACCTCCGAATATAACTACACTTACACAATAGGCGACAAATGGTGTAATTTGATAACTTTAACACGGAAATGTCTCGACGTTTGCGAGTTACAAGCTCGTTCTATTCAGTGGTCAGCTGATTTTGCTACACCATAACTAATCCAAGTATCGTATTGTTGTATATACAATAAACGAGAAATGATTCATGGAAGACAGCTACAACTGATGAATTGATAGGGTTGCTCGCTATTACTCTCTAGCGCGCCTACATAAATCATGAGAGGATTAGGATATTGTTTTTAAGTATAGTAATCGCATTGAGTTTAGCTATTGGTGTTTTTGCTCTTTATGCGCAAAAAGTCCACATTTGGCTCTCGAAACACATGGATGAATATGAGAAAGAGCTAGAGCAAAACAATCCAGAAGAGCTAGAAAAGCTGAAGAAAAAATACCAACGTTAACAAAAAATCACCTGATGCAACCGTAAATTTTATTAAATTTTCGGTTAATCTTACCGTCATTCATCTCAATTTCCTGGGGAGTTACGCTCCAACCGTAAATGAGGTTAAATTCACTGTTACTACTCCTACCTGCAAACTCAAACTTTTGTGAATTCAAAGACAGGTAATACTAGTGGTTAGATGTCATATTTCACTATATAGACACCCATTTCTTGCGATTGCTGATAGATATCCAGAGGTGTGCCAGAAAAGTTCACGACAAACACACATTTGCTCTGAAATGTGTTACGCACCACATATAAACGTGACGAATCTGAAGAGAGATATCTTAGCTTTTCTGGTGCTTAGATACGATAAGAGCCACTGTTAGCGGCTCTCATCGTATCTACCTGTAGTTAATACTCTATGAGCGGAAAAACAGGGCTATCGTATGTCCTCGGAGGGCTGCTTTGCAACTACGCCAGATTCAAATTGATACTATTACTTCTGGCCAGACAGTAAATAGCAGCTCAATGAAAAAGCAGAAATACCCGAGGCTCTCACGTCTAGTCTAAAGTTATAGACTAAATATCGCAAGTTCACTGTTATTTAATACGGCTTCGCTCAACAAACTACTACCTCTTTATTATTAGTTTCGAGCGTTCAATTCTCTAAAGCATAGTTTGACTTACCCTTCATCCTCTGCTGCATCGTGTTCGGGAGAGATGAGTAATATCGTTGGAAGCCCTTGGCTTTTTCTTTTTTGTTGGAGGATAATAGTTATAAATAGTTTGAAACTTTTCTGCTTCCGAAGTGTATTTCTATCATGGCTATCCAAAGAAAGTGTGACAACAAAGTTGAAACTGACTTTTAGGCATATCAGTTTCGGGAAATTAAACATTAGGAAATCATGAATAACTAAAAGTATGGGAAACCACTTCACGATTCAAGATTGTGGTTGATAAAGCACTACGAGCCCCCATATTTTGAAATATCGAACCACAACGTTATCTTGCCCATGCAAATCAAAAGAGACTTTGACTACTACCACAACCTTCACAACGTCATTACCCACGCCCTGCTTCATTTGTTGTGTCAGGTATCAGCATCCACCCGTTTTGTACCAGTCACAACGCGCAATGACATCCTTATCAAATACCTTAAGCCAAAGCTCAACGATAAGTCGTTATCAAATATAAAAAAAGACATAAAGCTGATGCTCAGCGTAGCAAGAAAAAAAGGTGGAAACCTAGAAATAAAACTGCACCAGCTAAACTCACAGTCGAATAAAGCCAAACTCGTCGGCGCTGAAAAGCTTTATAACCTACTCGTACACCTTTATGACGAAGAGGGTATTGAGTCGCGACTGTTTGAGGAAGGTAGCGAAGCGGAACCAGGGGTTCTTTACATGTTAGAGGAGCAAGTCGAACACGGTTTTGATAAAGAACACAACCAAGTAACCCCACTATCGATGCTTATCCAACTAGAGCGTGCACCAGAGCTCATCAATTCTATTAATACTCACGGCCTATTCCTTGCTGAAATGAAAGAGTGGAACGCAGAGATACATCAAGCCCACATCTTAGTGCATCCTGCTTAATAAACCTGGTTAGTGAGCATTTAAACCGCTATTTAACAAAAATGGACATAAGCGCATCAGTGAGTCTGCTAAATTAGCATCTCTCGGGAATTTCAGGTATTGCGAACCTCCAATCAAATGACCACATTCAGTCAACCACAGGTTCATAATAATGCCTGGCTCGACTATAATTGCAACAGAGCCATGAATGCTTACTTTGTTAAGCATTCAAATGAACAAAGATCACTTCATGAAATAGTGGAAATCAAAGAAGAGATGGTCACAAATTTCCAATAAAACGATGAACCAACTATCTTAACTTGATTACATAGCTCTTTTGTTTCATTAACCTAGGACTATCGGTACAAATAACTTCGCTAGAAGC
Source organism: Vibrio sp. Isolate22 (assembly GCF_022398115.1). Classification (NCBI taxonomy): domain Bacteria; kingdom Pseudomonadati; phylum Pseudomonadota; class Gammaproteobacteria; order Vibrionales; family Vibrionaceae; genus Vibrio; species Vibrio sp. Isolate22. The sequence continues at coordinate 14,257 of NZ_JAKEUW010000019.1, forward strand.
GCTATACATAACGTTATAAAAAACAACCAAAATCCAATACAATTCAACCACATAAACACATTGAATTTCCAAGAGTAAACTTTCACCCTATAACGTATAAAAGGGTACTTAAAGCAATACCCCATGAATCTTGTCAAGATATTATAAGACATCATACACTGATAATCAGAGTGAAGTTTATCGACATCTTTTGCTAACTGTTTATCAATAAAGACAATGCGTTGAGGATCTCCTAAGCTCAATACTGCTCCAGATATAGCACCTAGTACGCACCAGATGACAAAGTACCAAAATATGATAATCGAGAATAAGGCTAAAACTAATTTAAGAGTAATCATCAAAAACTTTCCTGAATGACTTCAAGCTGCTCTTGCCCCCACTGATAAGCAATATAAATAACATCACCGACATTCTTTCCTATAGTAGAACCTGCGATACCACCTACAGCACCACCTGCAACAAAAGCCCCTACTGAAGCAATCGCTAAGATCGGAGCAGAAGTTACACCAACAACCCCTAGTGCTAATAGTGTTCCACCAACTGCTGCATTACCCATGACGCCTCCACCGTAAATTCCGCCAATAAATCCAGCCACTTCACGAGTAGTTATTCTGCCACATTCACCAGAGCCATCGACAGAGCATGCATCATAGATATTCTTCGCGCCACTTGCTGCGCCAAGCACTAGCCCAACGTAGCCAACTCCACGAGATGTAGCGATACCAATCGCCACATTTGCCATACGCTTACCTAAATTAGGCACGATACCTTTTGCGATAATCTCATCGGCATTATGAATGATTGAGCGAGTAGATAGTTTGAGGTTGCGTTTAATCTGAGTATAAACAGGTATTTGAACGCTACGCTTTGATAACGCGGCAAAGCTACCATCTAACTTTTTAAAGAGCGAAGCTCGCTCTGCGATAAAAGAACCATAGTTGACACCACCAACGCGACTCGCCATTGCCACCTGTGATACGTAAAGATGGTTTATTTCAAGAAGCACACCATTGATGTTTTTTAAATGTTGTTCAACAAATGCTGCTACAACACCAACTCCTATTGATACATCGGCATATAGGTCAGTTGGAAGACCGTCCTCCTCAATTTTTTTGATTGCTTCGCTAGCATAATAGTCTAATAACTCAAAGTGTCGATTAACGGTAGCAACTTGTTCTTCAGTTAGTTTCGCTAACTCGGCACTGGCTGCTTTTGCTTCCTCAATAAGAGAATCAAGCTTACTTCTATGTGCTTCAGTGGTTGGTTCTTTAGTTGGTACTACTACTATCTCTCCCTGCCGCACTGGGTTATTCAAATGCGTGTTATATTTCTTCAAAAGCTTTTTGATGTCTTCACTTGTTTCTGAAGAGAAAAGGCTTTGCCAATAGTTTTCAAGCGGCTGTGTTTGTCCTACTTGGGTAAAACCAAGTTCAAATTCTGTTGCAACGTCAGAGACTGTTTTGATATTTACCACAGGGATGTCTTTTTCGACCAACCTTTCGCTATTGATTGAGACTATTGAAGTATCAGCTAAACAGTGGCCTGTATATCCATAAAATGTATTCAACGGTTGGTTAAATCGCTTAGGACTCTCTGGCGGTATCTCATAAACGGATTCTTTTTCAATGCATTGAGGTTGCGACTTCTGTACATTCAGAGAATCACCTACCGATAAAGACATCGGATCTGCGTCATACTGCGGATTGAGATCCAATAAAGCTTTTGGAGCGAGACCGTGCTGCTTGGCAATCTTCATCCACGTTTCTCGCGCTCCTGTTTCGGGATCGGTTTGAACAATATGATTAACTGGCTCAGGTTGCTTTTGTTCGGCTGGTTTCGTTACTTCAGTTCGTTTAATTATGGGGTGTTTGGTCGCTTCAAGTAGCTGAGGAATATCTAATTTTACCCCATGCTCGTTCAACCACTCTTCGGTCAAATTATCCAGCTCATCGCGAGTAATTTGTTTTTCTAGGTAAACGAGATACTGATTTTCAACAACTTTGCCTCCTAGCTTCCAAAAGACTAGAATGACAGATTGATCCGTGTTGTACCCGCGCTCAGGGTCAAGACGCTGATGCCTACTTAGGTTGGCATAAAAACTCCAACGTCCATCACCAAGTAAACGGTACTCTTGTACCAACTGACTGTCGTGGAAGTGATAATAAAAGCCTTCGGTAGGGAACCCTAATCGTTCGCCCAATTGCACGGTAGGTGTCACGGGAATAAAGCCTTCATTGGCAACTTGTGCGCCGATATTTCTGACTTTGACGGGATGTGTAGGAGAAATCCCCATAGGACGAGAAGCAACTTGGGCGACAAGCCGTTTAGGCTCATCAAATGCCGTCTGTATAGTGTAGCGGGTGCCATGTTCAGTTTTTGTTTCAACCCAGCGACCTAGCTCCACTTCATTCTTTGTTTTGGCTAAAATAAAGTGGCAATTGCTAGCCCTGCGTGCTGAATCTTGAGAGCACGTAATTTCAAAGCTGTATTCATACTTTAGCTTCGGTGGTTCATCTGAGTAATCTGGTCTCGGAGGCTCTGGAACATACGTTGGCATCGGTAGCGGAGGATGTAGACTCTGATTTCGACTGTAACCAGCGCTACTTCCACTCATTCGAGTTCTCGCTAGCAATGCACTTTGTGCAGCAGGCTCAACGTTATCGGTAGCTTGAGAGTTCAAAGACCACGTTTTGCCTCCCCCCATCGTTCCTGATTCAGAGAGCAACATCGGTGTTGAGGGTGAGTCCGTCAGTAAAACAAGGTGTCCTTGCCTTAACTGATCCATGAAAGCTTTAAACCCCATCCCAGACGGAATTGCCGTCTTCAACTCGCGTTCATTGAGTTCATTAAAGCCACCTTCAACTTGTCCAAACTCATAAGCCATTAACTCTGTGATCCGTACAACTCGATAGCTCATATTACCTTGACCTGATTAAATATTTCACGATTTCATTTTAACCACTATGCCATAGGTAACATATTGAAATTAAAATGATCTATTGAATGAAAATCACATCTTGACATGAATATATGCGGGTTTAGGCATTGAAAAACGCCATTCACCACTGAAAGGAGGGATGATGATGCTCTTTCTCCTAGGCTCGGATTAGATTTGATAGGGGAAATGCACGCCCTCTGAATTGTGTAGAGTATTGATTCTAAGTGTTTTTGGAGCAAAACCTTCTTAGAGGGAAAGACAAACGACGACAAAAAACATCGGAAAGTTTCGAACTTTATTGTCGAGTTATAACGCTAATGTTCGACGACACTTTTAATAACGAGGGTTCAGCTCTTTTGATCTCTATTGTGAGGGAGGTTGGCACCCGAAAGTAGGGTAACAATGGATAGTTAAGCATGATTAAACCCGTTAAAATAGAGCGATTAGGCGCCAAGGGTGATATATATGGATTTCCAACTATTTAAACAGCTTGTCAATCAGGTTCGTATAGGGAAGCAGCTTCCCGATGCGGTTTACCTGCATAGGGATGCTATGAGTGAACTTCCCCACTCACTAGAAAAGTTCGTACGGGCGGTTGCTCAAGCGGTAAACTTACCGGACGACCAATGGAACCTCATTAAGCTGTTTAAAAAGGAATTCCGTTTATCGTTGTTGAATTACCCTACCTTTTATACCGCTTCCTACCCAGCGTTAGAGCAGAGCCTGAATGTAGATCTGAGCAAACTTAGTCATAAAGTGACTTGCTATCGCTCTTCAGAAAATCCACCGATTCTGCATCGAAAAGAGACGATGATTCTACCAGGCAGTGACCATTTTGAGCTCTTCACCGCACTGACTAAAGAAGGAGAGGCTGCGGGCCTATACGAGAACACCCGCACTATTGGCTTCAAACAGTCGTGGTTAAATTTGATCCAAAAAAAGGGATACCAGTTAGTCGATGGGAGGATACTGAAAGCCGAACCGGATGCATTCAGTAATGCTCAAAAAGATACAGGGATAGATCGCCACAAAACAGCCATTGTACGTCATGAACTATCAGGCCCGATGAAAACATTGGCGAAGCAAGGTTACCTAGATGGGCGGTTTTCTATTTTCGATTACGGATGTGGCCGAGGGGATGACCTGAGAGAGCTTGAAGCACACGGGCTCGATGCGTTGGGCTGGGATCCGGTTTTCTCACCTGATAACGATAAAGTCAATTCGGATATTGTGAACTTGGGGTTTGTCCTAAATGTTATCGAAGACCAAGATGAACGTCTTGAAGCACTATTGAGCGCTTGGGAGCTAGCAAACAAAGTACTGGTCGTCTCGGTAATGCTGGCCAACGATTCGTATATTGCGCAGTTCCAACCCTATAAAGACGGAGTGATTACGTCGAGAAACACGTTCCAAAAATACTACGCGCAATCAGAATTCAAGGGGTACTTAGAACGCTCTTTGCAAGAGGATGCTATTGCTGTTGCACCGGGCATCTTCTACATATTCAAAGATAAGCTAGAAGAACAGCGTTACCTCCAAAGTAAGTACCAGCGACACCATACTTGGCAGCAACTGACATCGCCTCAGCCTATAGAGAGTAAAGATAAAGCCAAGTTGGTCATTAGCCAAAACAGCACTTTGTTTGATGATTTTTGGAACGTATGTCTGGAACTTGGCCGGATACCGGCGAATGACGAATTTAACCGTTCTGAAGAAGTGAGAAGTTTAATTGGTTCTCATAAAAAAGTGTTTCGTTTACTTCAGGAAATGTTCGATACACGAGAATTTGCCAATGCAGAGAAATCCCGAAAAGAGGACCTACTTGTCTATTTTGCTATTGGGCTATTTGACAAGCGCAAACCCTACACACAACAGCCTGAAAGCCTAAAGCGTGATATTAAAGCCTTGTTTGATGATTATCGTACGGCCATTAATCTCGCGACCGAGTTACTTTTTGCGATCGCAGATACGGAGCTCATTGGAGAGCAGTGTGTCAAAGCTCACCAGCAATTACCGGCGAGCATCCTCAACGAAGGACACTCTCTAATTTTCCACAAGATCTATATAGAACAGTTACCGCTTCTTTTACGCGTTTATATTGGAGCCGCTTTGCAGATGTACGGTGAGCTCGATGACAGCATTGACTTGATCAAAATACATATCAACTCCGGGAAGCTTACCTTGACTCAATACGATGATTTCGAAGAATCAGTCCCGTATTTAGTCGAAAGAACAAAAATAAAGATGGCAGATCAAGATATCGATTTTTTTGACTATGTAGATGAACAGCACCGCCCACCCTTACTCAATAAACACTTGTTGCTTGATAAACAGAGTGGGCAGTATGAAAAGCAAAAGCGCTTTGATCTGCGACTATCAAAGCTCTTAGGAACAACGCCAACAATTGAAGTCATTTTGCACCGAAAAATGTACGAAGAGCGCTTGCTTCAAGCTGGAAAAACTGTCTCTGGCTTTAGGCTCAACTCTCACTGAACTGGTATGGTGGAAGGCTGATACGATAAGTGCGTCGTGCAACATCTTCGGGCATACCAATCGCTGTAAGGACATGTGAAGCCACATTTGAGAGCGCATTACACGCAGAACCTTGAGAAATCAGCCAAGGGTGCTCGCTCGTAAAGCGCTTCACTTCTTCATCCGTGTGAAATGTAACACTCCACGTCGACGGAACTACAGATGCGCCGCCATTCCTTGTAAAATCAAAATGTGCCATTACGTCGAGAAATTGCTTTTCGATAAAGCCTGATTTTGTTGGATACGATTCCACCGCCGCGGCAAGTCCAACGATCAACGGGGTAGGAGAGGTCCCGCCTCGCAACCCTAATTCTTGCCCCCCCCCGTGGATCAGTGGGACGAGTTCAGAGTCTCTGGCGTCCCGTATGTAAAGTGCGCCTATGCCTTTCGGACCGTAGATTTTGTGACCTGATAACGAGAGCATGTCGATATCCATATCGTCTACATCGATATCACATTTACAAAAACTCTGTGCAGCGTCAGTGTGAAAGGGGATATTATGCTTAAAAGCTATCGCACCAAAGTCTTCTATGGGTTGAATAGTCCCAAGTTCATTATTAACGTGGTGGATGGAAATCAAAATAGTGTTACTTCGTATTTCAGCTGCGAGAGACGATGGCGATATACGACCATCTCTATCTGGTGCGAGGTAAGTCACTTCGAAGCCGATTGACTCGAGAAATGCGCAAGTATTAAGAATGCACTTGTGTTCAATCTCTGAAGTAATAATGTGGCTTTTACTATCTAGATGTTTGAAAGCAACACCTTTTAGTGCGAGGTTGTTCGCTTCACTGGCCCCACTTGTAAAAATAATCTCACTCGGTAGCGCTCCTATCTTCTCAGCAATACACTCTCTTGCTTGTTGGATTGCCTGAGTGCTGACACGTCCCGCTTGGTGAGCTGACGAGGCATTCGCAAACTTTTCGTTCTCCCAAGGTTTCATGGCATCTAAAACTTGTGGAGAGACCGGCGTAGAAGCAGCATAGTCATAGTAATTGTTCATTATAAGCAATAAAACTCTAGCCAAGGATTGAAGTTCGCTATAAAGGTGTATCGTATACCGATTTGGGTTTCCCTATAAAGCACTTCTCAATAAAATATAACTAACCCAATGATTAATATAAAAATGACATCATAGATTCCTATTAGTTAACCATCATACACTAAACTGCACAAAGGATATTACCAAATAGCTTCAGTGAACGTAATGACCCGATCACTGTATAAAAAAACAGCCCCGTATCACCTTTCAGCAAAAGCGGCTAGACCTGAAGGTATTAATGTGTAAGATCGCTGTTTGGATAAAATCTCCAATTCAGCAAGGTAAGCGCATTGAACATCGAATCTACGACACTGAAATTCTCCGGACATCAAACTTTCCCTATTCGTTACGGGTGGATTTACAAGATTATTCAAGAAGTTGTAAAAGGTGAATCCCTTTCTAGTAAATCGAACATAGAGCAGCAAATGCAATCGATGGGCGTAGGTAAGAACATGGTACTGTCTGTTCGACACTGGATCCGTGCGCTCAACTTGGTGATTTGTATCGATAACAAAGAACAGATTTATCAATTGACACCGCTTGCTGAGCGCTTGTTTACGGACAAATACGAGCATACTGCGTATGATGAATACCTCGATAAAATAGGCACAACTTGGCTCCTACATTGGTTGTTGCAATCTATCGAGCCTACTAAAGCTGAACTTAACGCTTCTAGATTTTTCTTTAATTATTTCAATGGAATAAAAGTAAAGAAAGAGTCCTTAGCGACAGAAATCAAAGACGCACTGGCGAATCATGAAAAAGAACTCACAGAAGCAACGCTGAATAAAGACATTGATTGTCTTTTACAAATGTATGCACACAAATCGTTACAGACCAACAAAATCAACGAAGACAGCTTTGCCTCTCCGTTTACCGAACTCGGCCTATTAAAACAAGAGGACGCTAAAAGCTACATTGCGGAGCTTACTCGACGTCCATCTTTGCCCGTCGAAATTTTCACCTATGCACTGATTGATTACATGCAGAAAAAACATAAAGGTAGCAAGGTCAACACCTTATCTTTTGACGCATTGTTAAATGACATAGGCTCCCCAGGCCGAATATTCCGCCTATCTTCCGTAGGGTTGAGTGACAAATTGGATCAAGTCGAAACACTCACTGACGGCAAAATTGCTTGGACCGATACTCAGGGCTTAAGACAAGTGCAGCACTCTTTTGACAGCATCGATTGCATAGACCCAAGCCAGTACCTTAAACACTACTACCAACCAGAGGAAAAATAAGCGTGACTCTCAGTAAACAATACTCTATCGCTACACGCCACCAACGTTCAACCCGTATCGATAGTGACTTGAGCGCCGACTTCTTTCCTGGCTTGGTTTATCACGGGACAGCACAAGCTTCCTTAGAAACACTCTTTCGCCAGTACGGCCAAACAGGACAAAGCGCTTACACATTAACAGGAGCTTACGGGTCCGGTAAATCGACGGTAGCGCTGCTCATGGCAGGTCTATTGCATGCTGACTCAAGTATCCGTAGTGCTGCAATCAACTCCATTAATGCAGAGTCACAATCACTATTAAAAGAGAGCACACCATATCAGAAGGGATGGCTACAAATACGTGCCGTAGGAGGCGTCAATGGCCCTATCGAATCTTTTTGGAGTGCCACGTTGAGAGCACTTGAGGAGCACCCTAAGACGCATAAGACCAAAGTGCTTAACAAGTACCGTAAAGCCAGTGTTGAGAGTGATAGCGAACTGATTAGCTCATGGAAGGCTCTCTTTGATGATGTCGCGCCTTATGTTGATGGTGTATTGATCATTGCCGATGAGATGGGGAAAAGCTTAGAGTTCATTAACCGAAGCGGGGGGGATTTACACTTATTCCAAGACATTGCTGAAGAGCTCTCTCGCATTGATACTCCTGTCATTTTCTTAGGCTTGCTACATCAAGCATTCAGTGAGTATGCAAAAGAGCGCGGCACTAAACTACAAGATGAATGGGCCAAAATTCAAGGCCGTTACAGCGACATTCTGTACAATGTGTCGACCGATGAAACAGTCGCGCTGATCAGTAACTCGATCAAAACAACATCACCACACCGTAGTGGTGATGATCTCGTTCAACGCGTACTCTCAGCTCTTGAAGACAAACAACAGCGTAAAGAGTTGCTACTCACGCGCCTAGAGCAATGTGTTCCACTTCACCCATTAACAGCATTACTACTAGGGCCTATCGCCAAGAGGCGCTTTAGTCAAAACGAACGCAGTACATTCAGCTTTTTAAACTCGTACGAGCAATTCAGCTTCCAACTTTTCTTACAACAAACGAGTAACCAAAACGCTCGATACGATCTTAGCCATCTGTGGGATTATCTTGAAGCTAACATGGAACACGCAATATTGGGCTCTCCTGATGGACATGGATGGGCAACAGCGGCGGATGCGATAAGAAAAGCGCTCAAACAAGATTTTTCACCACAATGCATCGCATTGCTTAAAGCTATCTCATTAATTACCCTGTTTGGTAAATCAGCTAACCTAACAGCGACGGAAACCATACTCCTTACCGCAACGGAGATTACCGATAAAAAGCAGCTAAAAGGATGCTTACAGCGGCTCAAAGAAACCTCATGCATAGTCTTTAGAAAGTACTTATCTTCTTGGGTCGTATTTGAAGGCTCCGATCTCGATATTGCAGGCTTAGTAGAAGAGAAAATAGAACAACTGCATAACAGCCACGAAGCTATTGAGCGCATTAACTTTAGTTCTCAAGTAATTGCAAAAGGCCACTATCATGAATTTGGTACATTGAGATGGGCTGCTCAAACCGTAGCGATGCAACTCAACTATATCGATATGCCGACCCTTATTCGATCTCGGAGTGGCGAGTTTGCAAACTTCTTGTTATTGCTAAAAGAAGAACCAGAAGATCGCCTACTTGAGCTGACACGCAATGATAAGTCATTGATGATCGCATGTGCACCTAATGCAAATGAAATCATCGGTCTAGCTAATGAAAAGTACGCACTGGAGCTCATCAAAAGTGACAAGACCACTGGCGCAGCGCTGACGCACGACAAGGTCGCTAGGGAAGAACATAGAGCACGCTCGTTTAACGCTCAATCGGCTTTAGACGGGGCATTGACTACCGCCTTCAGTAACTCGCGATGGATACACAATGGCATGGTCTATGGTAAAGAAACGATGAGTGAAATCGCCACTTTTGCCGCTGACAGCATATTCCATCAAGCCCCTAGAATTCTTAATGAGCTAGTTAACCGTAACAAACTCTCTGGTACGGCGGTTTCCGCTTTGAAAAAACTACTGGAAGCGATGCTTGATGCAGAAGATCGAGAGGATTTGGGTATTAAAGGGTTTCCACCGGAGAAATCAATGTATATCAGCTGCTTAAAAAATACTAACATTCACTCAGCTGAAGGTGAAAAAGGGCAGCATTGGTTTAGAGATAACCTAGATAAAAAATTAAATGCAGTATTCGCCGCTGCGGAAAAACGCCTAAAAGATCGCAAGGGCAACGAGGTCGACTTATCTGAAATCGCGGAGCTTTGGGCAAACGCGCCTTTTGGTTTAACAAAAGGTGTCATCCCGATCTACTTGCTCGCGTTTTTGAAATCGATGGGTGAACAAATCGCCTTTTACGAAAAAGATATGTCTGGTGAATTTGCCTTTATTACAGAACCAGATAGTGAATATGTCCACAAACTGATCAAGAATCCGGGCGATCTCGCCGTTAAATACATTGTTTTGGCGAAAGATGAGAAAGAATGGTTGCAGCATCTCGCGATTTTCGCGGCGTCTGAAACTAACCGTGATGTATCCAATAACATCCTTTCTGTCGCGACGCCATTAGTAACGACTATGCACAACCTTCCACACTGGGTAAAAAACGCGCACCATATTTTCCCAGACAATGACGAGCGCAATAGAACCTATTTGAGGATCCGAGATCTATTTTTACAAGCCAATGACCCGCATACACTACTCATCAAAGACTTACGCAAAGAGTTAATCGCCTTTGGTGCTGATGAGTTTGCGAGTCAAATCGATGTGTTAGAGGACTGCTTTAAGACATTGAGACAAAAGCACGAGCAGATGCTTGCCGCGATTAAAATCAAGGTGAAAACCATTTTCCCCGAAAGTGGCGAAGAGCTTGTGGATATGTGCCAATATGTCGAGCAAAACTCCGGCGACTTGCGCTTAAAGGCGTTCGCACGCGAACTCGCGAAAAGTGACACAGGATTGTTACAATGGCTGGAAAGCATCATTCAGATCGTCATCGGACGCGGAAAACAGAACTGGAACGAAGGTATCCTTCAGACTGCGTCAAACAAAATCAGTGATTACGCCCAAGATTTTTTGAGTGTAGTGAAATCCCAACGTAATAGCAGCGGTGCAGCCTTCCCATCCAGTAAAACAAAGTTGGTCTCCCTCGTTTTAGAAGGGGATGACGGCAAGCTGACATCGTTCAAACGAGAAATCAGAGCAATAGAAACAGAAGAGCTGAAAAGTACCATAATTACGATTGAACGCCAGCTCTCAGGGCTCGATGATTTCCATAAAATCAATCTATTACAACAACTACTAAGAAAATCGCTCGAAGCGCAAAGTTAACGCACGCAGGTATTATTAATGAGTGATAAACGTAAGGTAAAACATGTCCTTGGCTTATCAGGAGGTAAGGACAGTGCTGCTCTTGCAGTGTACATGGCTAGAAACTATCCTGAACTCGATATCGAGTATTTCTTTACTGATACTGGCAAAGAACTACCCGAGGTGTATGAATACCTAGAACAACTTGAAATTGTACTGGGTAAACCAATTTTGCACATCAATGACAAGAAAGGGTTCGATTATTGGTTAGAGCAACACAATAATTTTCTACCCGCTGGTCAGCAACGGTGGTGTACGATTCGCATGAAACTCGAGCCCTTTGAAAAATGGATTCGACCTTTTCTTAATGATGGCTATGAAGTCATCTCTTATGTCGGTATTCGCGCAGATGAACCCTGGCGAGACGGTTACCGTCCGAATGAAAACCAAAAGTACCTCACTATTAAAATGCCATTTGCAGAAGACGGCATAAAGAAACAGGGAGTACTCGACATTCTTGATAGTGCCGGATTGGGTTTACCCAAGTACTACGACTGGCGCTCTCGTTCAGGCTGTACGTTCTGCTTCTTCCAACGCAAGATTGAATGGGTTCGCCTACGTGAAGAGCACCCAGAAGCCTTTGAAGAAGCAAAGTCTTATGAGAAAAGAGCGGAAACCAGTGCCAATGGTGAAACCTTCTTTTGGATGGGCCCTAATGAACCATTAGAAACGCTCGAAGATCCCGAGCGCATCAAACAAATCAAAGAAAACCATGAGAAGGTAAAGGCTCGGTTCGAAAAGAAAAAGCAACGTGAGAGAAAACGCCGCTTAGGTATGCATGCAATGGTCGATGAAAGCATGCTCATCGACACGCTAGACATGGACGCAATGTACGATCTTGAAGAGGGTGGTGGCGCCTGTATAACTTGCTACAAATAAGTGAAGACTGCAATAAAAAAGGCGCTTTGTACAACATACAAAGCGCCTTATAAGATTATGGTAGGTACGTTAAGCTTAGACGCGTAAGCTCAACAAACGAGACTTCAAAGAGCTTTCCAGCTCGTTAAAACGATCAGACAAAGCAGCTTCAATATCCTCTATCGTGGAACTAGTAGAGATACGTTTAAACGAACCACCGATCAGAAGCGAATTCATCACAATATTGTTTTGTGGAATATCAGCAAAATAACGCGAGGGGTCCATTGAGCTAATCACATTATTCGCCGCACCAGAAATCAGTACCCGGTTTAATGGACTGTTTAAAATGTGGTTAGGGTCTTGGCGGATATCCTCGGTTTTTTGGCCCAGTCCCTTTACAGATCCCAGAGGGATAATGTGGTGGTCATTCAAACCATCTGACGCATTCGCCGGCCACAACACAACGTCATCCTGCTCGTTCTTTCTGAATGCATTGAGTGGCTTAGTTTCTGTTGCATGTAAGTCATAACTTGGCGACACACTCAAAACGTATTGTAAAATCAGGTTATGAATTCCTTCTTTCGGGTACTCATTTAAACGCTGCATCAACAGGTCTTTAGATGCAAACTTGTCATCTTGGAAAATCTGCGTTTCTCGATCCAAGATTACCTGTCCCTCTCCGTTAGCAACCCAGTTGTACAACTGATTAATATCATCAATCACTACTGCACTTTGATCGTAAAGGTAACGACCAGAGAACGCACTCGTCCAATACCAGAACTCGACTTTTTTATGCACCGCAGAATCATTCCAAAAACGCTCTTCCGCGAAAATGAAAGCGATAGGCTGAATCATTAGCTTATAGTGCAGCTTGTTAGAGTTATGAACACCACAGCGAATCAATAGGAACGAATATGCGCGCTGTACTGCTAAAGTCGCAGTTTCAATATACTTGCGGATAATTTCAGTATCTAGACTCAGTAACGTTTTTGAACTGGTATCTTTTTTCTTCACTTCAAAATCGTTGCCCGCTTCAAGCTCAATTTCACGGCGAGCTAATGCAGTACAGATAGCGAGAATCGCCTTAGAAAGGTAACCAGAAGGTAAACCATCAGACAAACTGTCTAGCTCATTGAGATACAGACCACCGGATGCACCACTCGCGTGCTGAAGCGAAGAACAAAGAGTAACAGGTTTAATAAACATTGAACGAATGATAGAGCTGAGTGAGTATGTAGACGTATCCCCAGCAACGCTCTTTGCAACTTTAGCTGATACCAAGTCAAAGTCATCAAGCTTCATGCCACCATCGTTCAAGTGGCAGAAAATAGGAATAGCTCGGCGAATATCGTTGGTCACGAGACTATTGAGTTTATAGTCATCAAAAATATCACGAATTAAGTAGTTAGAAACATTATTCTTCCACTCACTTTTACAAGTGATGAAGATTTTTTCGATTTCTTCTGAGTAGACAATACTATTTTCTTCACACTCTTCAATGGAGTCAATACCATCAAAAAGCTGTGCTGTATCGTAATGTTCTTTAATGAAGGAAAAATCGTCTTCGTATTTGTCACGGATTGCCTGCATGTTGATTTCAGCAATCCCCTCTAAGATACGGTTTACTACGATCGACTTGGTACCAATCATAAACAAAGGAATCATGCCATATTCGACACAGTCGTTGACAAATTGAGTGATGACCTGTGGTTTAGTCTTACCCGTCTCGATGGCTTTAATTTGGTTGTATGGAGAAAACCATTTAGACACACCTTTACTGTTGCGCTCATTGAACGTTTCACAGTTAAAAATATCGACGATATCATTTGGCTCAAAGTGATCAAGGCCATCTTTATCAAACACGACCTTAGTAGCATTGAAAACATCAGTAACGTTTTCATTCGCCTTACCAACAACCGGCACGCGAATAAACCAACGAACTTTCATCGGATTGGCTTTTTTCGAAATGAATTCGGACAGTTCAGCTTGGTCAGAGAACTGAGAGAAGTCAAACACATCATTAAATGCATTGTACAGTGTAGTTGTTCTCTGCTGCCCATCGAGCAAATATTCGCAGGGATCAGCACTAGCTAAAGTGTGTTGAACCGTTTCCCCAATTTTACGCAAAGCAAAATCGTTTGACTGCCCTTCTAAAATCAAGGAACTGCCAACCGGAAACTTAAGTAGAATCGATGCAAGTAAGCTTTGCTGTTTTGCCGTTCCCCATTTGTAATCCCGCTGGAAGTCAGGCAATAACAAAGTTTGATCGTTAATTTTCTTAAACGTATCACTGAGAGAGCGTTCCATAACCAACCTTAAAATTCATTTTTAGCCAACACTTTTTGTGGTTATTTTCTATCACACAATCTACATATTTACCATTGATAATGAGAAATATCACATAAATACAATCACTTCAGGCCTAACTTATTCACGCAACATTTCAATTCCGTGAGCATATCGAGCTCTATCATTGGATGAATACTTCTCAGGCAACAGTACAACCCTACACCCACACAAAGCCTATGAGTAGCGCGCACGAAGAGAAAGTAGTAGTACATAACGGGGTATGAAGCCCAATGAAACGTACACGCTTAATTCTCGAAGTTATTCCTATTTAAATTCAAAACTAGGGGGATGCTGTTATAGCCTTTACCTAAAATAGTCACTTCACTGCGCATTAAAGCTTCCCATACTTTTCTTTATATTCTAGTAGTAACTCAGATGCATTCTCGTATCTGACTCTCATATCATCATACATGCTGTACAAGGCGTTAATGTGTGATAGTAAGGCAGATACGTCATCACCTTTAGCCGACTTACTCAACTGTGATATAGCCTTCCGTTGCTTCTTATTCTGCTCTGTTAGCTTCTTATTTTTATAGGATAAATCTCTATTATCCCATTGTGCTTTTTGAACTTGCCCCGCAGTGTCAATTTTTGCCAATTGTTTAGGATAGTTATTGGCAATGTTAGAGCGTTGGCAGCCTAGATATCTCGCGATGGCATTAGCATTTATTTTTCTATCTTCACTGATAAAAAGGGCTAAAGCCTGCTCAATTTTTTTCTCTGATACTTTACCCATTATAAACCTCTTTTGTTCCATTACCTTCTATATCAGATATAGCCTTATCAGCTGATGCTAGCGTCCTTTTCAAGACACTTAAGAAGGCTTGGTATCTATCAGCTAAGCCAGCATCCATGATTCGGCTAATGCCTCGCTCGGCGCTGTTTTTGGTTGCCGTCCAAAATGGTAAGTGCCTTCTAGTCGCAAAATATGTATAACAATAAATACAGCTATCAGGAACGGCCACATTGTGCATTTTACAGCTAGAACCTGCTGCACAATAACCATGAGGTAAACCAAGGATTCCATCACTGTTTTTTGTCGCCAAGGCAATTAGCTCTTGGATACTCTCTATATGTTCGTGATGGTCTGTCGAGAATATAATTCCTGATTGCCCTTTGTTTAATTTATTGACGATGTTTTTCAGCCGCTTGCCACCACCGCCACCTATTTCACCTTTTATAGCGCTTTCTACAATATCGGTAATTACTTCCTCTGTTAAAAGAGCATCAAATCCCTCGATAATATTTTTTAAATCATCAATCGCCTCAAAACCACGTTGAGCATAAACAAATGTGACCATCTCGTTCATATGCTTAAACTGTTGGGATATATGATGGATATCGCCTAATTTATTGGCAATAATGAACCACGCAAAACTATGCCTCAACATATGAGGCGTAACTCTGAAAATATCTCCTACTTTATATTCAACTCCTCTCATGCCAGAGTTTGCACTTACTGATTTATAGTTGCATTTGTATTTTTTTAAAAACTCAATATCAGACTCTGTTACTTCAACTTCAATTAAATCTAACGCTACAGCAGTCGAGCCTTGCCCAGAAGTATCAGTTTTAATTGGTTTGGTTGGTTTAGGAAACCAGAGGTTTCCTTTTTGTGATGCGTAGTTAAATGCGAAGAGATAATTATTTTCAAGAGCTTCTTCAAATAGCTCCCCGTTCCTTTCACTAATTTTTGAAGGGTAGTATTTTAGAATTAGCTTAATTCTATCATAATAGACAGTATTAACGTCACTTAGTAATTTCATAGCGTCATACACTTGTTTACAGGATACCCAATCAAGAACAACATCCTCATTGGTATATTTCCTCAATGTTGACTCAATGAAATATTTCACCTTCCCATTTTCTCTTTTACACTTATGAGCGTTGTTTTTTGTTGCTTTGCCTTCCGATACCCTAAACCCTGTAAGAGCTAGCAACATAGTAAATGCATAAGGAGTTATTCTTCTTATCTTATCCCTTAGCCCCCTATATTCAACAACTTCATCTTTACTCAACATTCTAGGTAATATACTTAAAACATTCTGGTTCACATTTGGGTTTCTTAGTGCATAAGCTTCAAAATTGACATTAACTTTTTTCCCTAGGGCGATAAACCGCTTGATATCCTTTTTATTTTCAAATAATTTACTACATTCAGAAATTATTTTTTTCTGAATCATCGGTGGAACTAATGGGTGTTTCAGTCGGTTGACAGTATCAGCTTTAGTTCGTTTGGCTTTAGTGTTAGCCTCAATAACTTCCTTTGAAAACTCTTGATTTATGAAGTTCAGCTCAAGCAATACGGTCAAGGAGTCCTTAACCACACCAACTGTTGACGGACCACCCTCCTGCCGATAGTTAATATAAGATGAAACAACATCATTAAACTTCAACTTTGGTAATTCACCTAATTCATGAAATGATTCATAACCTCTGGAGTTAAGATACTTTGAGAGCCTTATCAATTCTTTTATTATTCTTGAAGATGTACTGAACCTTTTTGTGGCACCTCCTAGTTTAGTACCACGCTTAGCTATTAAGATAAAAATCGTTTTTACTTCAAACTCGAATATAGGAAGCGTCTCTATTACGAGTCTTTTTTCAGTTTTATTTGGTCTAAATTTATTACCTTTAAAATTGTAAGCTTCGCCGTTCAACTGTGATTCGTAGACAGTAAAATCAGGTATTTGATTGACTTCTTCCAATGTTAGCCTATTAATTTTATAGCTTCCATCTAGCTCTTGAGACACTAGCTGATCAAACACTTCATCCAATTTATTCATGGCTATTACCTACAATATTAGATAATGGAAATGCAAACTCCCAATCAGGGTGCAGCCCCTTTGTCTCAATTAAAGATCTCGCTTTATTAACAATGTCTGGCTTAGATGCTTCTATGAAAGATATAATGTCATCAACTCTCTTTGACAATATGTCAACGAACTCCCTCTGATTTTCAGGATCTTCATTATTGACTATAGCTCGCTCCATTGATGATATGACATATTCTTTATATGACAATAACTTCCACATATGGTCTGCGTCTTTCACTACTTTAAAATACTTACACCAAATACAAGCAAGAAAATCGCCGCAATACTTATTGTCTTTATCAACAATTTTAGCATTTAATTTATTAAATCGTTTCACTTCATCGCTATCTGGTTCTGATAAGCAAACTCCTACTGGTGTTTCTTGAGCATTATCAAGTTCATTAATATCATCGATAGCATTTAACTCTTGGCTTATTTCTTTCCCTGAGAAATAGTTAGCCATTATATCGATTCCCCTTGAAAGTGTTTCCTCGCCCTCAGATTTTGATATCGTTTTGTAGCTTTTCAGGAAAGTTTGAAAGTTATGAGCAGCCAAATCCTCATATTCTCTCACACTCTTGGCTATATTTTTGTAAATAAAATTTACGCCACCTTTTCTAATTTTTCTTGGGTTATAGTGTATCTTACACCCTAAGTCTGATATTAATTTAGGTATCCTTCTTAAATTACCGGCATCTATCCTTTTTACACCATTCACTTCACATGGCTCTATAAATAAATGATTTTCGACACTGTGTTTTTTCCTGAGTTCAGAAGTTAGGTTATCTCTGACAAATATAATATCTCTTACAACCGACCTTAAGTCTCGGTCTGCAACTGAACTGCTATCAAAGTCATATTGACTTGGCTTATATGAACGCCTATTTTTAATCAAAACCAAGTCATAGTTTTCTTGATTAGTTATAGGGTTAACTCTTTTGGTTAATCTATTTAATGATAAGTCCAATAATGGCTGTTGATTCCAACCTGTCTTTATTTGTATCTTTGCATAATAGAAATATATTTTATCACGTAAAGAAGTATTTTTACATCTTAGTGCTTTCTCTATGTAGAAAGCCAATTCTCTAACTTCTTCCACTGTATAGTGTTTATTACTATTACCAGAAATCTTTTTAATTTTCTCATCTTTAGAGTTTGATATAACATACACATCAGGAACCTCTCCAGCAAACTCGCCAATAATACTCCTAAATGAATTTCTATAGTGCATAATTGTTGTGGAATTTTCGCTTTTATCTTTTACAAGAGATTGAAATATCTCTAAGCAAGTAACACCTACATTGTATTTTCTATCAACAAAGGCTAATAATCCATTATCTTTTATTGCCTCTAATTGTTTACTGGATAACCTTGGCAAGACTTTTTTTAAACCAGCTATAAAATTCTGAAGTTTTGAGTGATAGGTTATTTCAGAAATATCAAGATGGTCTAGATTTCGCATATATTCTTCATGTTTTACTTTGAAGTCATAGAAAGCCTTTTCTGATAAATACCCTAAGACATCTAGGCTCATAGGTTTAATTTCATTATTTCTTGATATACCGCCAAAATATAACGTATATGGAGAGTCTTTTATAACAAATACATCTTTATTGAAATGATGTTTTAGTATTGACAATCCAAGACGATATAATGACTTTGCTCCAATTAATCTGGCGCGTTCATTGATCCTATCATTGATATCTTCTTTATCTAAATAATTAAGACCTAATCTACATAACTCATTAAATTCATTATCAGGTAGTATCTCTTTTAGCAATGGAAGGCCAATAGAGTCAAAGTCTGAAAAGTAATGCATGACAGTGGTTCTACTTACTCCCTTAAATTCATGTTTTGTAGCTATATCCGCTAATTCATTGAATATTACCCTTGAGTATTTGTAGGTATTTTTTAAAAATACATCTCCTCCTTGTAACTTTAGTGGCACTCTATAATTTGGGTAATCAATACCTAGCGGAGTCAAGACTTCAATCATAGTTTTATGATTAAAATGATCTATATTTCCCTTTAAATCTTCTGACAAATCTATATTTTCATTGAATATCAACAGATTTACATCAGTGAATATTTCTTTATACTTATCACTACTTTTTATGTATTCAATTGCTTCTAATGCACCAATTATACTCAACCTGACAGTCCATTCTTTAACATCATTACTTAGTTTCTTAACTTTCCAATCAACAAGTGCATCAAAGAATTCAATCGACACATGGTAAGCACTGTATAACACTGGGGTATCAACCCCTTCATGTTTAGTTGTTGTAATTAAATCAGCCTGCTTATAAACACCATTAGAGTAATTTATTAAGTTAGTTAGTTGTTTTATTCGTAGCAAAGCTGATTTTTCGTCACTTACGTTATATATGGTATACTCAAGATCGATCCAATCCACCTTATTGATTATAAGTGGATGCAAACCTTTTTCTTTTAACTTCTTGATTTGCTGATTATTCAAAAGAGGTAAGATGTCAAAAAACCCTTTGATAGAGCCAGCAAGCGTTACTGATAATCCACCATGTTTGTAAACAGAGGAAGTTAAGTCTCTTAGATCTTGAAAAAGCTTTGTTCCAAAAAGTCCATGATTAAAAATGAGGTCACTGTGTAATTGAAGTCTGTACTCATTACCTACCAGAGTTTCTGTAGTAACTATTTTAGATGTTGCATAAATACCATGAGAGTAATTTATGATATTTGCTAAAGCCTTTCTTAATCCTACTGCTTTTTTGGGGTTAGAAGCGTGAGCAGCATGAATAAGATATTCTAGCTCAACCCATACATCTGTTTCTTCTAACAAGAAGCTTACGCCAGAACCTCTCAATACCTTAAGGTTTTCATCGGATAAACAGTCCAAGAGTTCAAAGAAATAATTTATTGTTTGGCGCTTTGTGTCCCTTGATGCTCCCGCAGGTAAAGAAGTTGTGAGTATGCTATCTAATTGCTTCAGTAGCCTAGAATCTTGCAAATGATGCCTTTCAATGATGGATCCATTCTTCTCGTGAAACTTTTTAACCATGTTTGCTTCACTTATTGTCATCCCTGATCCTCACTTCCTAGTTCTATTACTGAAGCTTCCACTTCTTGACTTAGCTCCTGTTTTTCCCGAGTTAAACGTTCTTCGACATCCTTGTAAATTTCACTAACCCACAGGTCTAACTTCTCATCATATGTAATGCCTCTGGCCACATTAACGTAATGCTGTAATGTGGTATCCCAGTTATTATGACCTAGCAGCTCCATAACCTTCCATTTGATGAAACCTAATGGCATCCCCATAGCGAACATAGCTTTAATTAACCTTGTAGCATATGTGGCTCTAGAGCCATGAAAGTGCGGCTCATCAAGGATTAAGTTGCCTTTTTTTCTGAGTTCTGGTCTCGATTTGGAAACAATATTAATAACAGAGCGCTCAGAGATTCTGACCCCACGTTGGTTTATAAATAATGGCTTGCCGTGTGTTTGTTCGTAGGCTAATGCATCGGAGTGTTCAGGAAGGCTTTCTAAGTAGGATTTGTACTTAGGCATATGCTTGAGTCGTTTTGCAGAATTCTTATGAGCAAAAAGACGTGACATCAGTTTCTTGGGAACTAATACGGTTCTTCGCTTGTCATTTTTGCCAATTATCTCAACATCGAATACTGATTTATCAGAGAGTTCAGGATCTACAATTTGTTCATCAGGTAAGCGGGTTATTTCTTTAGCTCTGAGACCCACCTGAAAACCTAAATCAGCCCAGAGGCGTCTTGTCTCAAACTGCATGTATTGAGTTCCGAAAAAAGCCGTCATTTCAGCTAGTGACCAAGGCTGATTGTCTCGTTTCACCTTATCCGATTTGTGTTTCTTTGGTACCCTTAGGTCAGTTGTTTGTACTAGGAGTGGTTTCTTATATGCAGAAATAACTGCATCAGGAGCAAAGAGAAAGTCCAACTCATCATCGTCTTTATCCTTGCCCTTGGATACTGAAACGTACTTGTAATCAAAAGGGATCTTATCAATTCGACCAGTCTTATACATCCATTCGTAAAACTGTTTAACGTGCAAGAGTAAAAGGTTCCCAGTGCTGAACTCTATCTCTCTAGATTTCACTCTATCAATGACATGACTTTTAAATCGGTATGGCGGCAGCCATAGTTTCTGGTCAGCAGAGAAAGTGTTTAGTAGGCCATCGTAAATATCTAAGCTCTCTTCTTCGCAGAAAGTAAAGTATGCTTTGAGTGAAGCTGCTATCTTATCAAGTGTGACCACCTGAACTGTCTCACCATCGCTATCTCTATTCTTGTCCTCTATATCCTTGTAATTAACACGACCTGTGTATTTCTGCTGTAAGAACAAGTTAGCATCAAGACATTCACTCATCATAGAAGTGCTATGCAACACGGGAAACTTAAGTACCACCTCTGGTGCCTGATATTTGATAACTCTCAAATGTTCACCATTCAGCTCTTCTGTCTCTCCATTGAAAGAACCTAATGCGCCTACTTCTAATTCGATAGCCTTCTTAAGAATCATATGGATAACCACTGTTAAGTAACACAAACTAAAGGGTAACACTTTTTGCATTATTTTACAGGTGATACTTCCATAAACTTGATCGAGGTGACGGTGATGCTCGCTTACCCTGCTGTTGGCCAATGATGTCCTGCAAGTCACGAAGCTCAGACACATCGACTTGATGTTGCTCGGTGCGATACAAACCCAGTTGAGCCTGACCACACATATCTGCGCAAACTTCCAATAGGGTTTGCGCCGACTTATGGGCTCCTTTACCCACTAGGGCTGCCTGATCGCCATTGTAATGCGGCACAACCAAGCAGCGCTCAACACTATCAGCAGCCAGTGTTGCTGGCAGTACCCCTTTCACTGAACGCAGTTCTCCCGACAGTGCCAACTCACCGATAAACTCATGCTGCGCGATCTTGGAAGTAGGAAGTTGCTCAGAGGCGACTAAGATTCCAAGCGCAATCGGTAAATCAAAACGCCCGCCCTCTTTTGGCAAATCCGCCGGAGCAAGGTTGACCGTGATTCTTTTCGATGGAAACTCAAAGCGAGAATTGATGATGGCACTTCGGACTCTATCCTTGGACTCTTTGACTGTCGTTTCAGGTAAACCCACCAGCGTGAACCCCGGCATTCCATTGCTGATATGCACCTCAACCGTCACTTCTGGCGCTTCTACCCCCACACTAGCCCGGCTATGAATTATCGCGAGTCCCATAACTTTCCTTTGTCTTTGATTTAAAAGTATTCGCTCTGGATATTCGTTGCGCACCAAAGCAATAAGATTGTTATATAGCTTGGTGGAATGGTGTTTTAATGTGAAAAAAGAATGACATTTTCCTTGTCATGCGACAGATTTGTGTGATAACACTAGAGATGTAGACATTTACTGAACAGAATAAACAAGAAAACTCGAATTATATGAACTTCAACGCTCGCATTTACGCACTGATTAACCTGATTATCGTAGTCATTATTGAGACTGCGCGGGGGCGAGTGGGAAAAAAGTAACCACGAATTAGAAAAAACCCCCGCACTGACAAGTCCGGGGGTTTTTTCTAATTTATAGATTCGAATTTTATATTTTTGAACATTTTCGGCTTTGCCGATTTACAGGAAGAATGGGAGCACAAGATGTGCAGAGACAAAGGAAAAAGTTACCAAAATAAAGGTAATACGGGAGAATTCCGATGAAAGGCGCAGAATTAGTCGTATCCGCACTAAAGCAGCAAGGAATAGAGACCGTATTTGGCTACCCAGGTGGTGCCATCATGCCAATCTACGATGCACTTTATGACGGCGGAGTTGAACATATCTTATGTCGCCATGAGCAAGGCGCAGCAATGGCTGCGATCGGTATGGCTCGTGCAACACAAGATGTGGCAGTGTGTATGGCAACCTCAGGCCCTGGTGCTACTAACCTAGTCACTGGTTTAGCCGATGCCTTTATGGATTCTATCCCATTGGTTGCAATCACAGGTCAAGTTGCAAGCTCCCACATAGGTACCGATGCATTCCAAGAGATGGATGTGATTGGTATGTCTCTATCATGTACTAAACACAGCTACCTAGTCACCGACATTGAAGAGCTAGCTCCAACACTAGCCGAAGCGTTTGTGGTAGCAAAATCTGGCCGACCTGGCCCAGTTATCGTTGATATCGCCAAAGATGTTCAACTGGCTGAAGCTCCTGTTAACTCTCTTCCTGAATTTACTCCTCCTGCAATTCCGGTTGCGACAACCGATGCAATTGAGCAGGCACAATACTTCTTGTCTCAAGCAACCCGCCCTGTTTTATACGTAGGTGGTGGTGTGCAACTGGCAAAAGCAACCGGCGCAGTTCGTGAGTTTTTACGTCTTAACCCAATGCCAGCTGTAAGCACATTGAAAGGTTTAGGCACCATTGAGCGTGACGACCCACACTACTTAGGCATGTTAGGTATGCACGGCACCAAAGCCGCTAACCTAGTGGTTCAAGAGAGTGATTTACTGATTGTTGTTGGTGCTCGTTTTGATGACCGAGTAACTGGCAAGCTAGATACCTTTGCACCTCACGCTAAGGTTATCCATATCGATATCGATGCAGCTGAGTTCAGCAAACTGCGTCTGGCTAATGCGCCAATTCGTGGTGACATCAACAAGATCATGCCTCAACTAGAGCTTACTCAAGATATCTCTTCTTGGGTTCACCACTCAGAAGGCCTACGTAGCTCATTCAAGTGGCGTTATGACCACCCTGGCGATCTGATCTTCGCTCCACTGCTGTTGAAGCAGCTTTCAGACATGATGCCAGCAAGCTCTATCGTTTCAACTGATGTAGGCCAACACCAAATGTGGGCTGCGCAGCATATTCAACCTCGCGATCCACAAAACTTCATCACATCTGCCGGTTTAGGCACCATGGGCTTTGGTTTACCAGCCGCGATGGGTGCTTTGGTTGGCCGTCCTGATGACCAATCTATCCTTATCTCTGGTGATGGTTCGTTCATGATGAACGTGCAAGAGCTTGGTACGCTAAAACGCCGCCAAATCCCAGTGAAGATGGTACTGCTAAACAACTCTCGCTTGGGTATGGTTCGCCAATGGCAATCGCTGTTCTTTGATGGTCGCCACAGTGAAACCATCTTAGATGACAACCCAGACTTCGTAATGCTTGCAAAAGCCTTCGATATCCCGGGCAAGACCATCACTCGCAAAGAAGAAGTAGAACCCGCTCTAAAAGAGATGCTAGAGAGCAAGACGGCTTACCTACTTCATGTTCTTATCGATGAAGAAGAGAACGTATGGCCACTAGTACCGCCAGGTGCTTCAAACAGTGATATGTTGGAGAACACATAACATGAAAAGATACCTATTAGACATCAAAGCCGATGATAAGCCTGTACTACTAGAGCGTGTTCTTCGTGTTATTCGTCACCGTGGCTTTATTGTTAAGCAAGTAGCCGGCACTCAGAACCATGAAAGTAAGATCGCCAGCGTAGAGATCATTGTCGACAGTGAACGTCCAATTTCCTTCTTGGTTAATCAAATCGAAAAACTGTGGGATGTACGTACCGTTGACGTTATCTCTATCAGTCGTAATGAATTGCCAAACAACAACTTACAACAAAAGATAAGTGCATAAGGAACCGCAAACATGACAGCAAAAACGGCAGACTATATTTGGTTTAACGGTGAAATGGTTCCTTGGGCAGAGGCGAACGTTCACGTCTTAACCCACACTATGCACTACGGTACTTCAGTGTTTGAAGGTGTACGTTGCTACGACACGCCAAAAGGTCCGGTCATCTTCCGTCACCCAGAACACGCAAAGCGCCTAAAAGATTCAGCAAAAATCTACCGCTTCCCGATTCCTTACACTGAGGAAGAGATTATGGAAGCGACTCGCGAAACACTACGTCAAAACAAACTAGAGTCAGCATACATTCGCCCTCTAGGCTTTGTTGGTAACGTGGGTTTGGGTGTATGTCCTCCAGAAAACACTGAAATGGACCTTATCATTGCCGCTTTCCCTTGGGGCTCTTACCTAGGTGAAGAAGCGCTAGAAAATGGCGTAGATGCAATGATCTCAAGCTGGAACCGTGCGGCTCCAAACACTATCCCAACGGCTGCGAAAGCGGGTGGTAACTACCTATCTTCACTACTGGTTGGTGGTGAAGCACGTCGCCATGGTTACGATGAAGGCATCGCTCTCAGTGTTGATGGTTACCTTTCTGAAGGTGCGGGTGAAAACATCTTTGTCGTGCGCAATGGCGTGCTATCTACACCACCAGCAACCAGCGCGATTCTGCCGGGCATCACGCGTGATTCGATCATGACGCTAGCAAAAGACATGGGTTATGAGATCCGTGAAGAGAACATTGCTCGTGAAGCGCTATACCTTGCCGACGAAGTCTTCATGACAGGCACAGCAGCGGAAATTGTTCCAGTTCGCAGTGTAGACAAAATTACAGTAGGTGAAGGAAAACGAGGTCCTATCACTGAAAAAGTTCAAGCGGCTTACTTTGGTCTTTTCAATGGTACCACTGAAGATAAGTGGGGCTGGCTAGACTATGTTTACCCAGAAAACCAAACTTCAGAAAATCAGTAAGCAACAGCCAAATATTTTATAAGGATTTAAGCAATGCCAATCTATCGTTCAGCAACGACTACCCACGGACGCAACATGGCTGGTGCGCGCGCTTTATGGCGTGCAACTGGCGTTAAAGATGATGACTTCGGTAAGCCAATCATCGCAGTTGTAAACTCTTTCACTCAATTCGTTCCAGGCCACGTTCACCTTAAAGATATGGGCCAATTGGTTGCGGGTGAAATCGAGAAAGCGGGCGGTATAGCTAAAGAATTCAACACCATCGCAGTTGATGATGGTATCGCAATGGGTCACGGCGGCATGCTGTACTCTCTGCCATCACGTGAGCTTATCGCAGACTCTGTAGAGTACATGGTTAATGCTCACTGTGCGGATGCGATGGTATGTATCTCTAACTGTGACAAAATCACCCCGGGAATGATGATGGCAGCTATGCGCCTAAACATCCCAGTGATCTTTGTATCAGGCGGCCCAATGGAAGCAGGTAAAACCAAGCTTTCCGATCAAATCATCAAGCTAGACCTTGTTGATGCGATGATCCAAGGTGCCGATCCAACAATCTCAGATGAGCAAAGTGAGCAAGTAGAGCGCTCAGCATGTCCAACATGTGGTTCATGTTCAGGTATGTTCACGGCTAACTCAATGAACTGTCTAACCGAAGCGCTTGGTCTATCTCAGCCAGGTAACGGTTCTATGCTAGCAACCCACGCTGACCGTGAAGAGCTGTTCATCAATGCCGGCAAGCGTATCGTTGACCTGACTAAGCGTTACTACGAGCAAGACGACGAATCAGCACTGCCTCGCAATATCGCGAACCGCGCAGCCTTTGAAAATGCGATGGCTCTAGATATCGCAATGGGTGGTTCAAGTAATACCGTTCTTCACCTATTGGCAGCGGCTCAAGAGGGTGAAGTCGACTTTGATATGGGTGATATCGACGAGATGTCTCGCCGTGTTCCACACCTATGTAAAGTGGCACCTTCAACACCGAAATATCACATGGAAGACGTTCACCGCGCAGGTGGTGTAATGGCTATCCTAGGTGAACTAGACCGCGCTGGCCTACTGAACAACCAAACTCGCACTGTGCTTGGCCTAAGCATGCAAGAGCAGCTTGCTCAATACGACATCATGCAGACAGAAGACGAAGCGGTACTTAAGTTCTTCCGCGCTGGCCCTGCAGGTATTCGTACTACCAAAGCCTTCTCACAAGATTGTCGTTGGGATCGCCTTGATGACGACCGCAAAGAAGGTTGTATCCGTACTAAAGAGAATGCATTCAGCCAAGAAGGCGGCCTAGCGGTACTTTCAGGTAACATCGCCGTTGACGGTTGTATCGTTAAGACAGCTGGTGTTGATGAAGAGAACCTGAAATTCCAAGGTCCTGCGATCGTATTTGAAAGCCAAGATACTGCCGTAGAAGGCATCTTAGGCGGTAAAGTAAAAGCGGGTGAAGTAGTTGTTATCCGTTACGAAGGTCCTAAAGGTGGTCCGGGCATGCAAGAGATGCTTTACCCGACAACTTACCTAAAATCGATGGGCTTAGGTAAGTCTTGTGCACTACTAACAGATGGTCGTTTCTCTGGTGGTACATCGGGCCTATCTATCGGTCACGCTTCTCCAGAAGCAGCAAGTGGCGGTACTATCGGCTTGGTTCAAGATGGCGACATCATCACTATCGACATCCCTAGCCGTTCGATCACACTGGATGTGCCTGAAGCTGAGCTAGAAGCACGTCGTGTTAAGCAGGATGCACTAGGCTGGAAACCTGCAGACCGTCAACGCGAAGTATCATTCGCACTAAAAGCTTACGCAAGCATGGCTACCAGTGCCGATAAAGGTGCGGTGCGTGATAAGTCGAAGCTTGAGGGCTAATCTATGAGTGATGACACGGTCAGTCCCCAAAAACAAACTGGCGCAGATTATCTGCGTCAGATCCTGAGAGCCCCAGTTTACGAAGCAGCAATAGTGACACCTCTGCAAGAGATGCCTCGCTTAAGTGCTCGTATTGGTAATCAGGTTCAGCTAAAGCGTGAAGACCGTCAGCCGGTCCACTCGTTCAAGCTACGTGGTGCCTACAACATGGTATCAAGCCTTTCAGAGCAACAGAAAGCCGCAGGTGTGATTGCCGCATCCGCAGGTAACCATGCTCAAGGTATGGCGCTGTCCGGTTCTAAGCTTGGTATTCAAACCACGATTGTGATGCCAAAAACCACACCAGACATCAAGGTCGATGCTGTACGTGGCTTTGGCGGTAACGTGGTTCTGCATGGCAGCAACTTTGATGAAGCGAAGGCTGAAGCAGAGCGCCTTTCTGCTGAACATGGCTACACCTTTGTGCCTCCTTTCGATCATCCATTGGTGATCGCGGGGCAAGGCACCATGGGTATGGAGATGCTTCAGCAAAATGGTCACATGGATTACATCTTTGTTCCTGTCGGTGGTGGTGGTTTAGCTGCAGGTGTCGCAGTACTGGTTAAGCAGCTGATGCCAGAAATCAAAGTCATCGCGGTTGAACCAGAAGATTCATCTTGCTTGAAAGCAGCACTGGACGCCGGTGAACCAGTAGTACTGGATCAAGTCAGCATGTTTGCTGATGGCGTTGCGGTTAAGCGCATTGGTGAAGAGACATTCCGTCTGTGTCAGCAGTACATCGATGGTCACATTGCTGTATCTAGCGATGAGATCTGCTCTGCTGTAAAAGACATCTTTGAAGACACTCGTGCGATTGCCGAACCTTCTGGTGCGCTTGCTCTGGCAGGTTTGAAGAAGTTTGCTGAGCAGAACCAATTGCAAGGCAAACAACTGGCAACGGTACTGTCTGGTGCTAATACCAACTTCCATGGTCTGCGCTATGTGTCTGAACGTTGTGAATTGGGTGAGAAGCGAGAAGGTCTACTTGCGGTTACTATTCCTGAACGACAAGGTGCCTTCCTAGAGTTCTGTAATATCATTGGCGGCCGTGCTGTGACTGAGTTTAACTACCGTCATAACGATGACAGCCTGGCGAACATCTTCGTCGGTGTACGTCTCAATGGTGGACAGGAAGAACTCGATCACATCATCAACGACCTACGTGGAGGTGGCTACCCAGTCGTCGACCTGTCTGATGATGAGATGGCAAAACTGCACATTCGCTACATGATTGGTGGCAAGCCATCAAAACCATTGAAAGAGCGCTTGTACAGCTTTGAGTTTCCAGAATATCCAGGTGCATTGATTAAGTTCCTTGATACCTTAGGTACCCACTGGAATATCAGCCTGTTCAACTATCGTAATCACGGTGCTGATTACGGTCGTGTATTATGTGGCTTCGAACTGGATGATGAAGATTTGGCTCAGTTCTCTACGCACCTGAGAGAGCTTGGTTATCAGTGTAAAGATGAAACCGATAACCCTTCTTACAAGTTCTTCTTGTCATAAGAGCGAGTTACCAAAACAAAAGAGCGAGTTTTCACTCGCTCTTTTTGATCTTGCCGACAAAGATCTTTCAACTAGATCGCTTTGCGATGATCCAACCAATCTCGGTGAAGTTGTTCACTGGATCCTAAATAGTTGACCATCCACTCGATCAACTTGTGGTTGTCGTCTTTTCGCCACACCAAGCAGCACTGACTCAACGGGCTTGGTTCTGGCAAGATTTTCTCCACCAGCAAACCTTGCTCGATAATCGGCGCGGCAATATGCCTTGGCATGTACCCGACTCCAACGCCGTTCTTCAGGCATTCAATAGCGCTATACCAATTAGGTAACAGCAAACGCCTTTGATTGGCGTAGTGTCCTGTGTGGCGCTTAGGCAACACGCTTGAGGTGTCATCCAAACAGATAGCTGGATATTGGCTCACGAACTCTTCATTGAGGTTCTGTTCGCGCACACACGGGTGACTTGGCGACATTACAAACGCCCAATCTAATTGCCCCATGTCTTTGACTTCAAAATCGCCACCCACTGGCACCGCAGAGGTCGCGCCAATTACGATATCCGCTCGACCTTGTGCTATTGCTTCCCAAGAGCCGTTAAACACTTCCATGTTGATCTGTAGCTCAGCAAACTCAAAGGTTTGATAAAACTCTTCAATCATCGGCTTCATCTTGTCGAGCTTCACCACATTATCGAGCGTCAGACGCAAGGTCTTCTTCCAGCCACGAGCTGCTCGACGAGTCTGGGCACTGACCTCTTCCATCTGCCTCAGAAGTGCACGCGCCTCTTCAATGAAGAGTTCACCTGCCGGAGTGAGCTCGACCTTTCTCGGTAAGCGCCTGAAAAGTAGCACATCCAGTTCTTGCTCGACCTGCCTAACACCATAACTGATCGCCGAGGGTACTTTGTGCAACTGCTCAGCCGCCGCGGTAAAACTGCCTAAGCGCGCCACTGTATCGAGCATTTCTAAAGAGGATTTAGAGAACATAAGCCTTCAAATTTTTTGATT
The DNA here is from genome assembly GCF_022398115.1 of Vibrio sp. Isolate22. Classification (NCBI taxonomy): domain Bacteria; kingdom Pseudomonadati; phylum Pseudomonadota; class Gammaproteobacteria; order Vibrionales; family Vibrionaceae; genus Vibrio; species Vibrio sp. Isolate22. The sequence goes on from NZ_JAKEUW010000019.1 coordinate 44,468, forward strand.
GATAACCACATATTTTAGCGTTTTATTTTATCAGACCCGAAAAATAGAATGTCAGCATAAATAAACAGGGACTTTCACCTCTGTATATCAAACAATTTTTTTGATGATAAAAACATCACTACTTTTAGTGTAATGGCATCTTATGAATATTTCTAAATTTCAATTGGTCTACCTTGCAGTACTTTCAATGCTAGGTTTTATCGCGACCGATATGTACCTTCCTGCATTTAAGGCGATGGAGATCGATTTCGCAACCGGTCCAGAGCAGATCGCACTATCTCTTACTGTGTTCCTTGGTGGTATGGCAATGGGTCAACTGCTTTGGGGATTGGCTAGTGATAAATACGGTCACCGCAATACGTTGGCAGTTGGTCTTTTTATTTTCACTGCCGCTTCGTTCGGTTTGGCATTCAGTACTGAGGTATGGCACCTACTGACGCTGCGCTTCATTCAAGCGATTGGCGTATGTGCACCAGCGGTAATCTGGCAAGCGATGGTTATCAAGCGTTACTCAGAGAGCAGCAGCCAACAAATTTTTGCAACCATCATGCCTTTGGTGGCGCTGTCTCCAGCTCTGGCACCTCAACTTGGTGTACTACTGGCAGATAACTTTGGCTGGCACAGCATCTTCGTGACATTAACACTAATGGGTGCACTGCTAGTGGCAACCACTATGGCTCAACCAAAAGAAGCGCCAGAAGAAAAACAGACATCAGTTAAAACTGATATTAAGATGCTGCTTAAATCGAAGCCTTACGTGGGTAACGTATTGATGTTTGCATCAGCTTCTGCAGCGTTCTTCGCTTACCTAACGGGTATGCCTGAGATCATGGCTCAGCTAGGCTACGAAGCAAAAGACATCGGCCTGAGTTTCATCCCACAGACGATCGCATTCATGGCGGGTGGTTACTTCGGTAAGCAAGCCGTGAAGAAATATGGCGATGGCGTGGTACTAAGAAATCTGCTTGGTTTGTTCAGCGTTGCTGCAATGCTTATCTTCATCGCATCACAGTGGGAGCTGACATCAATCTGGCCTCTACTTGCACCTTTCTGTCTGATTGCCGTAGCGAATGGCGCACTTTACCCAATCGTGGTAAACCGTGCTCTATCAAGTGCGAAGCAAAGCCCAGCAACAGCGGCTGGCCTACAGAATAGCTTGCAAATCAGCATCAGCGGCCTATCAAGCGCATTGGTAGCAGCAATGGCAAGCCAAGCACTAAGTGCAACAGGTATTGCAGTTGTAATTTGTTTAGGCGCCCTGTGGGTTGGCTATATTGTGTCGAACAAAGAGCTTTCAGAACACTTTGCAGCACCAGATAACTCTCGTGTTGTAGCAGAAGAGAAGCAAGACTAGTTTCTAGCTTCATCAAAACAAAAAAAGAGCGAGGTTACTCGCTCTTTTTATATCTGAATGTTGTACTCACTAGAGTTACTGCGAAACCGCTTCTCCATCAACAACTTCTAACGCAGGTGCCTTATGGCGGCTGTATTCATCATAGTTAACCACTCGACTGCGTCCCATGTCTTTTGCCATGTACAACGCGTTGTCCGCCATTTTCACTAGAGATTCGGTATCTGAGGCTGGCTTAGGATACGTAGCAACACCGATCGATACACCTAATTGACCTAAAGATAGCCCTTTGTGCTCTAAGTGCATGGAACGAACTGCATCACACAAGGTTTGTCCGAACTCGGTCGCTTGCTGCATGGTGTAATGTGGAAGCAGCACAGCCAACTCTTCACCACCTAAGCGACAAGCTATCTCATCTTCACTGACACTCTGTTTGAGTAGTGCACTGATCTCTTTTAGTACGAAGTCACCTGCATCATGGCCAAAGTTATCATTGAAGCGTTTGAAGTGATCCAAATCGAGCATCAGCAATGACAAAGGTTGCTCGCTGGTGGCCGAATTCATCGAGTGTTCTTCTAGCTTCTGCTCGAAGAAACGACGGTTGAACAGTCCTGTGAGTGGATCGCTCAATGCTTGCGAACGGAGCTTCTCTTGCAGGCTCAAGTTAGCAAGCGCCAAGCCTAGGTGTTCTGACACACTGAAAGCCAATTGCTCGGTGATTGGGTCAATCTCGATATGACCTTGACCGAAATAAAGGTGCATGATGCCAATGGTGTTGCCATGCGCAGTCAATGGGATACAAAGCGTCTGATTGTTTTCCATCTCATGCATGTGACCACAAGTTAAAGAGTGGAAGTCATCATTTGATTGATGTGCTCGCCCCTTACGCAATGACCAACACTCTTCCGGTGCAAAGCTCGCACTTCCGGGCCAAGTGTCTCCCCAATCGAGCTGAGTAATGAGCTGGTTACGCGAAGCACGCATCAATGAAACACTGCCGTTCACCTTACCAAGAATTCGCGGCAAGATATCTGAGACAATCTGCTGAGCTTCCACCATGTTGTTACATGCCGCAAGCATATTGGCCAAACGGTGCATCAACTCAATCTCATGGGTTCTTTGGCGAATACGCTCATCTTGCTTCTTCTGCTCTTCTTCGACCTTATGTACTATCTGACGGTTACTCACATACGAAGTGCCAATCAAAAAGCTCAAGCTCAATACGACCATCCCGATCAGAATACCCATTAGCTGGAAGTTCATCTGCTTAAGTTGATGCATTGGTGAAGAGATCACGATAACGAAACTGCTACTGTTCATCGACTCTTTGTGCGAGTAATAGATACGATCGACAGAGGTAACTGTACTAAAGCGCACGTCACTACCAAGGCCGGTTTTTAAAGCTTGTTGAAACTCAGGGCGATTGCTGTGATTCTCAACACTTGCAAGAGCATGATCGGAGAGGTCTGTATCACCACACCGTCAGTGTTAATGACCTGAATTCTCAGTCGAGTACTGGCTTGCGTAAGATTGCCTATATAGTCGTCCACATCCACTCCGGGGGTAAACAAGCTGCTATCTTCACGGATTTCATAGACAACATCAGACATCAATGAGACGAGATGGTTACGTTCGTTCTCTACCACTAACTTTTCCAAGGTGATGTAAAAGCCGTATAAGCCCACCAGCATTGAAAAAGATAAAATAACGATCGGCAAGGTTTGCCACTTTTTATCAACAAGTCTCATTTTGCACACACTTTAAATTTACAGAATGACAGCCCAAATATTAACAATCTGCCTACAAAATACAATTAGGAAATAGATTATTTTTTTATCAGTAAATGATGACAAAAAAGCCAGCAACGTAAGTTGCTGGCTTTCACAAGAATCACACTTTAGGTGTTCGAAGATTACTTTTTCTTTGGGCGCTGCCAATCCGCAATCTTGCGCTCTTTAGCACGGCTGATAACCAGTTCATTTTCAGAAACGTCACGTGTTACCGTAGAACCCGCACCTACTGTCGCGCCATTGCCGATAGTAACAGGGGCAATTAATTGACTATCAGAACCAACGAAAACATCGTCGCCGATGATGGTCTTAAACTTGTTCGCACCATCGTAGTTACAAGTAATAGCACCAGCACCAACGTTTACGCGCTGGCCAATCTCAGCATCACCTAAATAAGTAAGGTGGTTGGCTTTAGAACCTTCACCAAGACGAGTGTTCTTCACTTCAACAAAGTTACCAACGTGCGAATCATTGCGCATGTCAGCGCCTGGACGTAGGCGAGTAAATGGACCAACTGTGCAGTCTTCACCAACAGTCGCACCTTCAATTACGCTGTATGGGCGAATAACCGTGTTGTCATCAATTTCACAGTCTTTTAAAACACATCCAGTGCCGATAACCACGTTATCACCAATACTTACGCTGCCTTCAATAATAACGTTGGTATCGATCTCAACGTCCATACCACACTGCAGTTCGCCACGTAGATCAAAGCGGCTAGGGTCGCGTAACATAACGCCCTGCTTCAATAGCTTGTCTGCTTGTTCTGCTTGGTAAGCACGCTCTAAACGAGCAAGTTGAGAGCGATCGTTCACACCTTCAACTTCAATTGGGCTTACAGGGTGTACCGCTTCTACCGCACGACCTTCATCGTGAGCTGCAGCAATCACGTCAGTTAGATAGTATTCACCTTGCGCGTTGTCATTGCTTAAACCAGACAACCAACGCTTAAGATCACCGCCTGTCGCAACCATCACGCCGGTGTTGATCTCTTTGATAAGCTTCTGCTCATCCGTTGCATCTTTTTGTTCAACGATCGCCACTACTGGACCATTGCGACGAATGATACGGCCATAACCCATTGGGTTATCCATCACAACCGTTAGTAGTGCAATACCACCGTTTGGTTGAGCGTCTAATAGGTTTTCAATAGTTTCAGGCGAGATAAGAGGAACATCACCGTAAAGCACCAGTACTTTCTCATCATCAGCAAAGTGCGCTGATGCCTGATCAACCGCGTGACCTGTACCTAACTGCTCTGCTTGCAGTGCCCAATTTACCGATTCCTCAGCCAAAGTAGCCTTCATCTGATCACCACCATGGCCGTAAACCAAGTGGATGTTTTGAGCGCCTAGACCATTACAGGTATCGATCACATGCTTCACCATTGGTTTGCCCGCAAGAGTATGCAGAACCTTTGGTGTGTTTGAGTACATGCGAGTGCCTTTGCCCGCTGCAAGAATTACCGCGCTAAACTTCATTGTAAACCTATCCGACGTAATTTTTATTAAGCTGATATTGTAACCGTTTTGAGACAAAAACTTAAATTGTAATAACCATTTAATCGGTAGTGATACGTAAACGTATATTTATGAGAATGCAAAAAAAACAAAAAGGCGACCCTTAGGTCGCCTTTATCTCAGAACCAATAATCTTATAAAAGATTAACGGCGCTGTTTTGTCAGTTCGATAACTCGTAACTGAGCAATGGCTTTAGCCAGTTCACCGGCCGCTTGTGCGAAGTCTATGTCGCCATGCTGATTTTGGATATTCTCCACAGCCTTGCGCTTAGCTTCTTCCGCCTTTGCTGCGTCTAGTTCTTCACCACGGATAGCTGTATCAGCCAGTACAGTCGCTGTACCAGGCTGAACTTCTACCATACCACCAGAAACATAAATAATTTCTTCGTGGCCGTGCTGCTTAACAATACGCACCATACCAGGCTTGATAGCGGTCAGCAGTGGAGTATGACCATGGAAAATACCAAGCTCACCCTCACTACCGGTCACCTGAAACGTCTCAACAAGACCAGAGAAAAGCTTTTTCTCTGCACTTACTACGTCTAGGTGAAAGGTTATTGCTGCCATATCGCCTCCTAGTTAGCCTTATAGCTTCTTAGCATTCTCAATAGCTTCGTCGATAGTACCGCAGTACATGAACGCTTGCTCTGGAATGTCATCGTATTCACCAGATAGTAGACCTTGGAAGCCACGTAGAGTCTCTTTTAGAGGTACGTAAACACCTGGGTCACCAGTAAATACTTCCGCTACGTGGTAAGGCTGAGTAAGGAACTTCTCAATCTTACGAGCACGAGATACTACTTGCTTATCTTCTTCAGATAGCTCGTCCATACCTAGGATAGCAATGATGTCTTTCAGCTCTTTATAGCGCTGAAGTGTAGACTGAACGCCACGAGCGATGTCGTAGTGCTCTTGTCCAACTACCAATGGATCCAGTTGGCGAGAAGTAGAATCTAGCGGGTCGATCGCTGGGTATAGACCCATAGCTGCGATGTTACGGTTAAGTACAACCGTTGCATCCAAGTGCGCGAACGTTGTTGCTGGAGACGGGTCAGTCAAGTCATCCGCAGGTACGTATACCGCCTGTACAGACGTGATAGAACCTTGCTTAGTTGACGTGATACGCTCTTGTAGAACACCCATTTCTTCCGCAAGAGTAGGTTGGTAACCTACCGCAGAAGGCATACGGCCTAGAAGTGCTGATACCTCAGTACCTGCAAGCGTGTAACGGTAGATGTTATCTACGAACAGTAGAACGTCACGACCTTCGTCACGGAAACGCTCAGCCATTGTTAGACCAGTCAGTGCAACACGTAGACGGTTACCTGGTGGCTCGTTCATCTGACCGTAAACCATCGCTACTTTTGATTCTTCAGGTTTTTCAACGTTTACAACGCCTGCTTCCTGCATCTCAAAGTAGAAATCGTTACCTTCACGAGTACGCTCACCTACACCTGCAAATACAGATAGGCCAGAGTGTTGAAGTGCGATGTTGTTGATAAGTTCCATCATGTTAACGGTCTTACCTACACCTGCACCACCGAATAGACCGATTTTACCACCCTTAGCGAATGGACAAACCAAGTCGATTACCTTAACACCCGTCTCTAGAAGAGCTGTCTCGTTAGACTGTTCTTCGTAGCTTGGAGCTTCACGGTGAATTGCGTAGTGCTCTTCTGCACCGATTTCACCACACTCATCAATCGCGTCACCTAGAACGTTCATGATACGACCTAAGGTCTTAGTACCTACTGGTACTGAGATTGGAGCGCCAGTATTTTCTACTGTCAAACCACGACGTAAACCATCAGAGCTACCCATTACGATTGCGCGAACTACGCCACCGCCAAGTTGTTGCTGAACTTCAAGAACTAGACGCTCTTTCACTTCATTAACATTCAGAGCATCGTATACACGAGGTACTTCGCCCTGTGGGAACTCTACGTCGACTACCGCACCGATGATCTGTACGATCTTACCTGTAGCCATCGTTAATCCTCTAACTATTTAGTTTTACCTAAGCTTAAAACGAATAAGCGATTAAACCGCTGCTGCGCCTGAAACGATTTCAGAAAGTTCTTGTGTAATAGCCGCTTGACGCGCCTTGTTGTACACAAGCTCTAAATCATCGATTAGGTCGCTAGCGTTGTCGGTTGCAGCTTTCATTGCAATCATTCGAGCCGCTTGCTCACAAGCAAGGTTCTCTACCACACCTTGGTACACTTGAGATTCGACGTAACGAACCAATAGTGCATCTAGTAGTGGTTTTGGCTCAGGCTCATAAATGTAGTCCCAAGCATGATCGCGCTGCATGTCTTCGCTATCTGATTTAGGCAAAGGAAGTAATTGATCGATCGTTGGTTCTTGTACCATAGTGTTTTCAAACTTGTTGAACACTACGAACAGGCGATCCAATTCACCTTCATCATATTTCTTTAGCATTACGCTTACAGAGCCGATTAAGTCTTCAAGGCTTGGGCTATCGCCTAGGCCAGAAACTTGAGCTGCTACTTTCGCGCCGCTGTTGTTGAAAAATGCTGTTGCTTTTGAACCGATAATTGCCAGTTCAACTTCAGCACCTTTCTCAGACCAGTCTTTCATGTCTAACATAGCTTTCTTGAACAAGTTAATGTTCAAGCCGCCACATAGACCACGGTCTGTAGAAACGATGATGTAACCAACACGTTTGGCTTCACGTTCCTCAAGATAAGGATGCTTATACTCAAGGCTACCGTTAGCCAAATGACCGATCACTTTACGCATTGTTTCTGCATATGGACGAGTAGCTTCCATTGCGTCTTGAGAACGACGCATTTTTGAAGCTGCTACCATTTCCATTGCTTTCGTAATCTTCTGTGTGCTTTTAACACTACCGATTTTATTACGTATCTCTTTTGCGCCGGCCATCGTTACTCTCCGTTAATGGTATGAGGTGACCCGAAGGCCACCCACCAATTACCAGGTCTGGGTTGCTTTGAAATCGTCAACAAGCTTCTTCAGCTCAGCTTCGATATCATTGTTGTAAGCACCCGTTGTGTCGATCTGTGTAGCTAGATCGCCATATTGACCGCGAGCAAACGATAGTAAAGCAGCTTCAAAATCTAGCAGCTTATCAAGCGCTACATCTTGAAGGTAACCACGCTCTGCAGCGAAGATTACAAGTGCTTGGTCAAATACAGACATAGGAGCGTATTGCTTCTGCTTCATTAGCTCTGTAACTTTTTGACCATGGTCTAGCTGCTTCTTAGTCGCTTCATCAAGGTCAGACGAGAACTGTGCGAATGCCGCTAGTTCACGGTACTGTGCTAGAGCTGTACGGATACCGCCAGATAGCTTCTTGATGATTTTAGTCTGCGCTGAACCACCTACACGAGATACTGAGATACCTGGGTCAACAGCTGGACGTACGCCCGCGTTGAATAGCTCAGTTTGTAGGAAGATCTGACCATCGGTAATCGAGATTACGTTCGTCGGTACGAATGCAGATACGTCACCAGCTTGCGTTTCAATGATAGGAAGAGCAGTTAAAGAACCAGTCTTGCCTTTCACTTCACCTTTAGTGAATGTTTCTACGTAGTGTTCGCTTACACGAGCAGCACGCTCTAGTAGACGAGAGTGAAGGTAGAAAACATCACCAGGGAATGCTTCACGACCTGGTGGACGCTTAAGTAGTAGCGAGATCTGACGGTAAGCTACCGCTTGCTTAGATAGATCATCATAAACAATCAGTGCATCTTCACCGCGATCACGGAAGTATTCACCCATCGCACAACCTGCGTATGGCGCTAGGTATTGTAGCGCTGCAGATTCAGAAGCAGATGCAACAACAACGATAGTGTTAGCTAGCGCGCCGTGCTCTTCTAGTTTGCGAACTACGTTAGCGATAGTCGATGCTTTCTGACCGATTGCTACGTAGATAGAGAAAATACCAGAATCTTTTTGGTTAATAATCGCATCGATCGCCATCGCTGTTTTACCAGTTTGACGGTCACCGATTACTAGCTCACGTTGACCACGACCGATAGGGATCATTGAGTCAACAGACTTGTAACCAGTTTGTACAGGTTGATCTACCGATTTACGGTCGATTACACCTGGTGCAATTACTTCTACAGGCGAAGTTAGTTTCGCTTCGATAGGACCTTTACCATCAATTGGCTCACCTAGTGTGTTTACAACACGACCAAGTAGTTCTGGACCTACTGGCACTTCAAGAATGCGGCCAGTACCTGTAACTTTCATGCCTTCCTGTAGGTCAGCATATGGGCCCATTACAACAGCACCAACCGAATCACGGTTCAAGTTAAGTGCTAGCGCGTAACGGCCACCCGGTAGTTCAATCATTTCACCTTGCATCACGTCCGCTAGGCCGTGAATGCTAAGGATGCCATCGCTTACCGAAACGATAGTACCTTCATTGCGAGCTTCACTAACAACGTCGAAAGATTCAATACGTTGTTTAATTAGATCGCTAATTTCAGTGGAATTAAGTTGCATGCTCCAATCCCCATTAAGACTGCAATGCATCGCTCAGGCGGTCTAGTCGACCACGCGCTGAGTTATCGATGACTAGGTCTCCGGCTCGAATAATAACTCCGCTAAGCAGAGTCTCATCTATACTGCAATTCAGCTGTACTTTGCGCGCTAGGCGCTGTTCCAATTTGCTGCTGATATCTGCGCGTTGTTCTTCCGAAAGTTCAACCGCTGAAGTCACTTCAACGTCGATCTCTTTCTCGTGCTCTTGTTTGAGCAATAAGAACTCTTTGCAAACATCAGGAAAAGCCATTAATCGGCCATTCTCTGCCATCACTTTTATCAAGTTCTGGCCGAATTCATCAAATTGTTCGCCACAAACTGCAATGAATACTTCCGCTAATTTTTCAGCAGTTAGAGAACTGCTTAGTAGATTGTGGATATCATTGTTTTGTGCCACTTCGGCAGCAAAAGAGAGCATTTGACTCCATTGGTCAAGCTCACCTTTTTCTACCGCAAAGTCAAAAGCTGCTTTAGCATAGGGGCGTGCGATTGTTGTCAAATCAGACATATACAGCCCCTTGCTTTAAAGTTTTGCAGTAATGTTGTCAAGAAGGTCTTTGTGTACGTCTTTATCGATCGTACGCTCAAGGATCTTCTCAGCACCAGCTATAGCCAGAGTTGCGACTTGTTTGCGCAGGTCATCACGGGCACGTGTACGCTCAGCTTCAAGTTCTGCTTCAGCTTGCGCTAAGATTTTCTGGCGTTCTGCCTGAGCTTCTTCGCGAGCTTCATCAATAATTTGAGCTTTACGTTTGTTTGCCTGTTCAATAACCTCAGTTGCAGTGCGCTTTGCTTCTTTCATTTGCTCAGAAGCGTTGGCTTGTGCCAGGTTCAAGTCTTTAGCAGCGCGCTCAGCGGCTACTAGACCGTCAGCAATTTTCTTCTGACGCTCTTCAATTGCTTGCATGATTGGTGGCCATACATATTTCATGCAGAACCAAACAAACAGTGAAAAAGCAATTGCTTGACCTAGCAGAGTTGCGTTCATATTCACAACAGCTACCCCTCGTTAAGAATCAACTACAAAAATTTAATTAACTATTAAAGAGTTAATTAGCCTGCTAGTTGACCAACAAATGGGTTAGCAAACGTGAATAGTAGTGCGATTACGATACCGATCATTGGAACAGCATCCAGTAGACCAGCGATGATGAACATCTTAACTTGTAGCATAGGAGCCATTTCAGGTTGACGCGCAGCGCCTTCTAGGAATTTACCACCAAGAATAGCAAAACCAATTGCAGTACCTACGGCACAAAGACCAACAATAATAGCAACAGCGATTGCTGAAAAACTTAGTACAGTTTCCATTTACGTTCTCCGATTAACATTAATAGTTAGAATAAAGCTTAAAAATTTTTTTTAGTGATCACTATCTTCGTGAGCCATTGATAAGTAAACAATTGTCAACATCATGAAAACAAATGCTTGAATCAAAATAACCAAGATGTGGAAGATAGCCCAAGGTAGTGCACCTACCCATTGTAAGTACCACGGTAGCATTGCCGCGATAAGAATAAACACCACCTCACCCGCAAACATATTACCAAATAAACGCATACCTAGAGATAGTGGCTTCGCCAGAAGCGAAATTACCTCAAGTACCAAGTTAAATGGAATCATGATTGGGTGATTAAATGGATGCAGTGCCAATTCTTTAGCAAATCCGCCCAAGCCTTTTACTTTGATGCTGTAGTAGATCATCAGAGCAAAAACACCTAGAGCCATTGCCATGGTTATATTTACATCAGCTGTAGGAACCACTTTCAAGTAAGGGATGCCTAACCAATGCTCTGCAGGATATGGTAAGAAATCGATTGGCACTAAGTCCATCAAGTTCATTAAAATAATCCAGCAGAATATAGTCAGTGCTAATGGGGCAATCAGCGGGTTGCGGCCATGGAAAGTTTCTTTAACGTTGTCGCCAACGAATTCCACTACCATTTCTACAAAACACTGAAGCTTACCAGGTACACCTACTGTTGCTTTCTTAGCGACTGAGCGAAAAACCCAAAGGAATAACATCCCTGTCAACACCGAAAAAAACAGACTGTCTATATGTACGTTCCAGAAACTTGTCTCCTCTACAAAACCTAACTTAGCTAAAGATAGATTCTGTAAGTGGTGTTCAATGTATCCGGATGCTGTTGCCGCAGCCATAACTCGTCCTATTTCTTATTGTTAATGAAAAGCACTGGCGCAAAGATATTAATACCAAGAACCAGTAAATAGGTCAGTTTGAGGGGAATTAACTCCACCTGCATATACATGTAGACAATAGAGAATAGTAGAACTGTGATTAGGATTTTTAGCGCTTCGCCAGCATAGAACGACGCCGCAACTAACTTAGTCGCGCGAGCTCCACAAAAAAGGAAAGCACACACACAAAAAACCACATTCGCGATGACAAAAATACCGCCACCGATCAATGCAGCAAAACCCCAGTCAGGATTAACAGCTAAACCTAACCCTATCGCCACTAATATAACCGCGCTAAGCTCGATCAATAACATTTGCTTTGCAAGCACTCGTCCTGGTCTTGCTAACGCCGCTACCATGTATTCGTTCCTCTTTAAGCCCACTTTACCACTCGCTAAAAAGCGTGCTGAGAAATTGGCGAAAATTATACGTTCAGCCAAATCGATTGCAATAAGAACGCTGCAATCATTTACATTTTTGCATACAAACCGACAACTTTTGTACGAAATTACTTGTTTATTACATAATTGACCTAAATCAATTATCTCATTTAGTACTCTAATTTAGCAATAAGTTGCTCTAATTTGTGAGGCTCATCAAGAGTAATTGTCACTTTTGACTTACCGCTAACAGAACGAGTAACTGAAACGTTTGCTTGCAATTTTTCCGTGAGTCTTCGTGAAAGTTCGATAGCTTCTGTGTCTTCAGGCTTCGATTCTGGCTCAACGTCTGGTTTTAAACACTTTTTAACAAGTTGTTCAGTTTGACGCACGGTCATGTTTTTGGTCGCCGCAGTGTTCGCTGTCTCAACTTGGGTATCACCTTCGAGCGCAAGCAGTGCTCGAGCATGCCCCATTTCCAGTTGTTTGTTGGAAACTAAACCTTTTACTTCATTTTCGAGCTGATTTAGACGTAATAAGTTACTAACCGTTGCTCTCGATTTACCAATCACATCAGCGACTTGCTGGTGCGTCAGTTCAAATTCATTCTGTAAGCGCTCTAGCGCTTGTGCTTCCTCAATAACATTCAGGTCTTCACGCTGAATATTCTCGATTAACGCCATCGCAATAGCGGCTTTGTCTTCCACTCGCTTGACCAGACACGGCACTTGCTTAAGGCCTGCTTGACGAGCTGCTCTCCAACGACGCTCACCCGCAATAATCTCATACTGATCTTGTGCTAATGGACGTACAACGATTGGCTGGATAATGCCTTGAGATTGAATGGAAGCCGCCAGCTCTTCTAGCGCTTCAGGCGCGATATCTTTACGCGGTTGATAAACACCTGGCTTCAAGCTACCAACAGCCAACTCTGTTAGCTCTCCATCAGCCGATAACGCCTGACTATGAGAAGCGACTTGCTGTTTTTCACGAGCCAATGAGCTAGTTGCAAGCAGTGCATCTAGCCCTTTTCCTAAACCACGCTTAGACATTGAGCGAATTCCTTTGGTTAGACCTATACTGGGACTTCTTCACGACGCAACATTTCGCCTGCAAGAGCAAGATATGCCTTAGCACCAGCGGAATATTTGTCGTAGTACATTGCTGGTTTGCCGTGACTCGGCGCTTCAGCAAGGCGTACATTTCTAGGGATCACGGTTCGGTAGACCTTGCTACCGAAGTGTTTTTTGAGTTGATCTGATACTTCGTTTGATAAGCGGTTGCGAGGATCATACATAGTACGCAGAAGACCTTCGATCTTCAGGTTCTCGTTAACCACCGCCGCAAGCTTACTTATGGTATCCATCAACGCAGTCAAACCTTCAAGAGCAAAGTATTCACATTGCATTGGAACTAATACGGAATCGGCAGCTGCCATGGCATTAATTGTAAGAAGGTTTAATGAGGGCGGGCAATCAATAAAGATGAAATCATAATTATCGCGAATGGATGCGAGTGCATTTTTAAGGCGAACTTCACGCGCAAACACTTCCATTAGTTTGATTTCTGCCGCAGTAACATCACCGTTTGCGGCGATGAGGTCATAATTACCAGATGTACTCCGGCAAACTACCTCATCAAATGGGGTGTCTTCAACCAGCAAATCGTAAGCAGTTGCTTCAACCTGATATTTGTCGACACCGCTCGCCATAGTGGCATTACCTTGAGGATCGAGGTCAACAACCAATATCTTGCGTTTAGTTGCCGCCATTGATGCTGCTAAGTTAATGCAAGTTGTTGTTTTTCCTACGCCGCCCTTCTGGTTGGCAATTGCTACGATTCTACCCACTATGGCCTCGCTGATTATCCCTGACGCGATAAAGTTACTAGATGACGCTCTCCGTCAAGCTCTGGCACTCGCAAAGCTTTAATGTCTGTCACTGAACACCATTCAGGTAACAGGTCAATTTCGTCTCTAGGATGTTGTCCCTTAAGAGCCAAAAATACACCGGATTGCTCTTTAGGTAAATGGTGACACCACTCTACCATGTCTGTCATTGACGCAAATGCGCGACTGAGCACTGCATCAAACTTTTCTTCAGGTTGAAACTCTTCAACACGGCTTTGAACTGGCACAACGTTGTCGATCCCTAGCTCATGAACTACCTGTTTAATAAAACGAATACGCTTACCTAAGCTATCTAGCAAGTAAAACTCGCAGTCTGGGTTCATGATTGAGAGCGGAATCCCAGGTAAGCCAGGTCCGGTGCCTACATCGATAAAGCGCTTACCCTGTAAGTGAGTGCTAACAATGATGCTATCTAAGATATGTTTCACCATCATTTCTAATGGGTCACGAACCGAAGTCAGGTTGTAAGCCTTGTTCCATTTGTTGAGTAACTCAACGTAGCCAACCAACTGGCTACGTTGTTTTTCAGATACTTCTAGGTCAGTCTGGCCAATCAGGTGATCCAGTTTTTCGCGTAATACGCTCATTATGCTTCCTCACCCTTTTTCAACAGGCCGTGTTTTTTCAAGTAAACCAGTAGAATTGAAATTGCCGCAGGTGTAATACCCGAAATACGAGAAGCAATACCAATTGAATCCGGTTTAGCGTTAGTTAGTTTTAGAACCACTTCGTTAGAAAGCCCTTTTACTTGGCTGTAATCAATATCAGCAGGAAGTTTGGTGTTTTCATGACGCAGTGATTTTTCAATTTCGTCTTGCTGACGCTGAATGTAGCCTTCGTACTTCACTTGGATCTCAACTTGCTCAGCCGCTTGTTGATCTTCCAGTGCAGGAGAAAAACGATCCAGAGCCGTCAACTGTGAGTAAGTCATTTCAGGACGACGCAGAAGATCTTCACCGCTCGCTTCACGAGACATTGGTGTTTTTAGGATCTGGTTCAGCGCGCCAATATCTTCAGATTTTGGATTAATCCAAGTCTCTTTCAGACGCTGACGTTCTTTCTCCATGTTGTCCATCTTCTCATTGAATCGAGCCCAACGTGCATCATCAATCAAACCAAGTTCACGAGATTTTTCTGTCAGACGGATATCGGCGTTGTCTTCACGAAGCAACAGACGGTATTCCGCACGAGACGTAAACATACGGTACGGTTCTTTGGTGCCCATGGTTGATAGGTCGTCGATCAGAACGCCCATGTAAGCTTGGTCACGACGTGGGCTCCAGCCTTCTTTGCCTTGAGTAAACAAGCTTGCGTTCAAACCAGCCATCAGGCCTTGCGCAGCTGCTTCTTCATAACCAGTTGTACCGTTGATTTGACCAGCAAAGAACAGACCTTTAATAAACTTCGTTTCGTAAGTCAGTTTTAGGTCGCGAGGATCGAAGAAATCATACTCAATCGCGTAGCCAGGGCGCACGATGTGAGCATTTTCGAAGCCCTTCATTGAGCGAACAATTTGAACCTGTACATCAAACGGCAGACTAGTAGAGATACCATTCGGGTATAACTCATGTGTCGTTAGGCCTTCAGGCTCAATAAAAATTTGGTGGCTGTTTTTATCAGCAAAACGCATCACTTTGTCTTCAATCGAAGGACAGTAGCGAGGACCAATACCCTCAATCACGCCAGCGTACATAGGGCTACGGTCAAGGTTGGCACGAATCACATCGTGCGTATTTTCATTGGTGTGCGTGATGTAACATGGGATTTGGCGTGGCTGTTGTGCTCGGCTGCCCATGAATGAGAAAACCGGTGTTGGGTTATCACCGTGTTGAACCTCAAGCTCAGAAAAATCAACACTACGCGCATCGATACGAGGAGGCGTGCCGGTTTTCAAGCGATCAACTCTAAAGGGAAGATCACGAAGACGGTCCGCTAAAGCGATCGATGGTGGATCACCAGCACGACCACCAGAAGAACTTTCCATACCAATATGGATCTTACCGCCTAGGAATGTACCCACCGTCAGTACCACAGCATCAGCCCGGAACTTAAGACCCATTTGGGTTACCACACCGACCACTTGATCCTGTTCAACGATTAGGTCATCAACCGATTGTTGAAACAAGGTTAGGTTTGGTGTGTTTTCAAGAACATTACGCACAAAGGCTTTGTAAAGCGCTCGGTCTGCTTGAGCGCGCGTTGCACGAACCGCAGGACCTTTTGACGCGTTTAGTGTTCTGAACTGAATACCTGCATGATCAATGGCTTGTGCCATCAAACCACCCATTGCATCGACCTCTTTCACCAAGTGGCCCTTACCGATACCACCGATAGCTGGGTTACAAGACATTTGTCCCAAGGTATCGATATTATGAGTAAGTAATAACGTACTTTGACCAGTACGTGCAGATGCGAGTGCGGCTTCCGTTCCTGCATGGCCGCCACCAACAACGATGACGTCAAATTTTTCGTGATAAAGCATGAACCGACCTCAGGTATTCAAACGTTTTCTAAACTGATAAAAAGGAGCGATATTCTACCTGTTTTCATAGCTTGAGAAAACGTTTTTGGAATTTTTCGATTAAGCTGTTTTTAATTAATATAGATAAGATCTTTAAAGAGATCTTTTATTGGATCTATTATTAGGATCGAAGCGGTCTGTGGATAAGTCGGAAATGATCAACGAGATCATGGATCTTTTTTGGATCAAATGGTGTGATCTAACTTTGATCAGAGTGAGGACTAGCTGGGATCAAAATGGCTACTTATTCACAGAGGTAAATAGCTCTAAAACTTGTTATTTGGATAACTATAGGTTAATCACCGAATATGTATGATCTTATCCACAACAGATCTTGAAAATAAATGGCTAATTTTCGGCTTTTACCCCAAAAAGTTATTCACAATCTCGATATTCA
Source organism: Vibrio sp. Isolate22 (assembly GCF_022398115.1). NCBI lineage: Bacteria > Pseudomonadati > Pseudomonadota > Gammaproteobacteria > Vibrionales > Vibrionaceae > Vibrio > Vibrio sp. Isolate22. The sequence continues at coordinate 61,071 of NZ_JAKEUW010000019.1, forward strand.
GGCACAAAAAAAGCGGCAAAAGCCGCTTTTTTAAGAGAATAGAGGGTTAAAATTGGTCACTATGATCGTTAAACCACTCTTCTGCAGCGTCTTCAGGGACCGGAGTCTCCAAAACATCGATGGTAAAACAGTCAGAAATCGCCTGTCCGCCAAGTTTTGTTAATAACTCATGAGCGGTTTGGCCTGCTGCGCAGAAGGTGTCGTAGCTTGAATCACCAATGGCAATCACAGCAAAGCGAACCTTATCGAGTTGAGGTGCGTGCTCTGTCAGATCGGCTATGAATGGCTTGATATTGTCAGGGAATTCACCGGCACCATGGGTCGAGGTCACTACTAACCAGAAGCCTTGCTGAGGAATATCATTGTATTCAGGCTGGTTGTGTAGCGTTATCTCATGGCCTTGTTCTTCTAGAAGATCATTAAGGTGATCGCCAACGTATTCAGCGCCACCTAAGGTGCTACCTGTAATAATGTGGATCATTAAGCTGTCCTTACTAAAGAAAAAGGCCGGCATCAGCCAGCCTTCTTGGGTTATTTACCAATACAGAATGAAGAGAAGATACGCCCTAAGAGATCGTCTGAGCTGAACTCGCCTGTGATCTCATTAAGGTGTAGCTGAGTGATACGAAGCTCTTCCGCCAAGATTTCACCCGCCATGTAGCCTTCAAGTTGCTGCTGGCCAATATCGAGGTGCTCTGAGGCACGCTCAAGCGCATCCAAGTGACGACGGCGAGCCATAAAGCCACCTTCATGACCACCAGCAAAGCCCATACACTCTTTTAGGTGACTACGTAGGGCATCCACGCCTTGACCTGTTTTTGCGGACAAGCGAATCAGAGTTGGATCGTTCACGTGACAAATCCCGAGCTCTTCATTGGTTTGATCCGCTTTGTTACGAATGACGGTCATCCCAATGTTATCTGGTAAACGATCAACGAAATCTGGCCAGATATCTTTCGGGTCTGTGGCATCGGTTGTAGTGCCATCCACCATAAATAGGACTCGGTCAGCCTGAGCTATTTCTTCCCAAGCACGCTCAATGCCGATTTTTTCAACTTCATCAGACGCATCACGTAAGCCTGCGGTATCGATAATATGCAGTGGCATACCATCAATATGGATGTGTTCTCGCAGTACATCACGTGTAGTACCAGCAATATCAGTCACTATTGCCGACTCTTTGCCTGACAGCGCGTTCAGTAGGCTAGATTTACCGGCATTTGGGCGGCCTGCAATCACCACCTTCATGCCTTCACGCATGATGGCACCTTGGTTGGCTTCTTGGCGTACTGCCTCTAGGTTGTCGATGATAGCCTGTAAGTCAGCACTTACTTTACCGTCTGCCAGAAAGTCGATCTCTTCTTCTGGGAAGTCGATAGCTGCTTCAACATAGATACGCAGGTGAATCAGTGAATCGACTAGTGTGTTAATGCGTTTTGAGAACTCACCTTGAAGAGATTGCAGTGCGGATTTGGCCGCTTCTTCTGAGCTTGCGTCAATCAAGTCAGCGATCGCTTCGGCTTGGGTTAAATCCATTTTGTCGTTTAAGAACGCACGCTCTGAGAACTCACCAGGACGAGCTGCACGCACGCCTGAGATGCTTAGGATGCGTTTGATGAGCATATCCATAACCACAGGGCCACCGTGACCTTGCAGCTCTAGGACATCTTCACCGGTAAAGGAGTGCGGGTTAGGGAAGTAGAGCGCGATACCTTGGTCGAGCTCGATGCCATCGGCAGATTTAAAAGGTAGGTACTCAGCGTAGCGAGGCTTAAGTGTTTTTCCCGTTACTTCTAGGGCAACCTGAGTCGCTAATGGGCCGGAAACGCGGATAATACCGACGCCACCACGGCCGGGCGCGGTCGCTTGAGCAACAATCGTATCTGTAGTCATAGTTGTGCCTGCTAGCATGTGAACGCCGAAAAGGGCATTCACGATTAATCAATTAGCTGAATTGTAATCAGCTAAAAACAAAAAGGCGACCTTTTGGTCGCCTTTCTTTAGCTCTTTCTATTATCGAACTTACTTAGAATGTAAGCCTTTCTTTTCCAGCGCGCGGTAGATAAGCGTTTGCTGAATCAGAGTTACGATGTTCGATACTAGCCAGTAAAGAACCAGACCTGAAGGGAAGAACAGGAAGAAGAATGTGAACATAACCGGCATAAAGGTCATGATCTTCTGCTGCATTGGATCCGTTACAGTTGTCGGGCTCATCTTCTGGATTAGGAACATTGAAGCACCCATCAGAAGTGGCAAGATGTAGTATGGGTCTTGCGCTGAAAGGTCAGTAATCCAACCGAAGAACGGTGAGTGACGCAGTTCAACAGACTCCATTAGTGCCCAGTATAGCGAAATGAAGATAGGCATTTGCAGAAGGATAGGTAAACAGCCACCTAGTGGGTTTACTTTCTCTTTCTTGTAAAGCTCCATCATTTCTTGGCTCATGCGTTGACGGTCGTCGCCGATACGCTCACGCATTGCAGTCAGCTTAGGCTGAAGCATACGCATTTTCGCCATAGACGTGTACTGAGCTTTCGTTAGTGGGTACATAGCACCACGAACGATGAAAGTTAGGATGATGATTGCCACACCCCAGTTCGATACGAAGCCTTGAATGAACGAAAGCAGAGTATGAAGTGGTTTAGCAATGAACCATAGCCAGCCGTAATCTACTACCAAGTCTAGGTTTGGTGCAGTTGCTGCCATTTGGTCTTGAAGTTTTGGACCAACCCAAAGCGTTGCTTTAAAGCTTGCTTCGTCACCGTTAGCGATGGTTTTGTTCGGCATACGAACACCGATGTCGCCTAGGTTACCGATTACACGAGTGTAAAGGTTGCTGCCTGCTTCGTCGCGTGGGATCCAAGCACTTGCAAAGTAGTGCTGAATCATCGCTGCCCAACCTTGACCATTTGCTAGGTTAAGAGACAGGTTGCGATCTTGCATGTCGTCGAAGCTGTATTTTTTGTAACGCGTGTCTTCCGTAGAGTAAGCACCACCACGGTAAGTTGGCATTGTTAGGCTACCGCCGTCATCCATAACGTTTTGACGTAGGTGAGCGTACATACCGAATGTCGCGTTGTTGCCAGAGTTGTTGACTACATCGTATTCAACGTCAATCGCGTAGCTGCCGCGCTTAAGGATGAATGTTTTTGTGTAATCTAGGCCATTCGCTTGGTAAGTCATTGGGATGCGTAGTTCATCCTGACCGTCAGCCAGCGTAAAGCTGTCTGCTGAAACCGTGTAGCTAGGGCGGTTTGTGCTGCTAAGGTCGATACCTTGAGGACCAACTAGACCGCTTTGAGCGATAAATTGGTGGCCTGGCTCATTCTTAAGAAGAACAAAGCTCTCTTCAGAATCAAACTCAGCTGAGTAATCATTTAGGTCTGCTTTCACAACATCACCACCAACCGTATCAATTGACAGAGTCAGTACATCAGTGGTCACTGTGATAGTTTTTGCAGAAGAAGCAACTTGACCAGGAGCCGGGTCTAGATCATCTGCATAAGATGGCGCTGGTAGGGTGCTGCCAGATTGTGCCTGCTCAACCGCTTGAGGAGCTGGGTTCTTAGCTACATTCCATTGTTGGAAAAGTAGGAAAGAAACCAAAGCCAATGCGATTAACAGGATATTACGTTGAGAATCCATCGTTATTTATCTCTGTCTTGTTTTTGGACTGGTGGAACGGGGTCAAAGCCCCCATCGTTCAAAGGATGGCATTTTAATAGACGTTTGCCTGATAACCAACACCCTTTTACAAAACCGTGAGCTTTCAACGCTTCTATCGCATATAAAGAGCAGGTTGGAGTAAATCGGCAGCGTGGGCCGATGAGTGGACTAATAAACCATCTATAAAAATAGATGGGTATTAGCGCTATCCACGCGAAGGGCGAGACAGGCGAAGCCATAATTTGTCGAGTAGCTTGAACATTTCTTCATTGCTTAAATCTTGCGCGCTCTTCTTAGCGATTACAACAAAATCTTTGTTAGGAAGTTTGTGCTGAGTGTTACGAAAGCTTTCACGAGTAAGACGCTTGAATCGATTACGACCCACGGCGGTTTTAATCTGCTTTTTCGGAACGGCTAATCCAAGACGAGGATTTGAAAGAGAGTTATTTCGAGCAATGATTGTGAAATGAGGAGAGCCAGCTCGATGAGCTTGCTTGAAGACATTTTGATAATGTTCGGGAGTTAACAAGCGTAACTCCCGACCGAAGGCTAGCTTATTCAAAATAATCAAAGATTACTTAGAAAGACGCTTACGGCCTTTTGCACGACGTGCATTGATTGTTGCGCGACCGTTCTTAGTAGCCATGCGAGCACGGAAACCGTGAGTACGCTTACGCTTTAGAACTGTAGGTTGAAAAGTGCGTTTCATTGTAATTACCTTACTGATCAGTAGTTTTAGGTTTTTGTTAAACCCGGCGTGGGCATTTTTTCTCTTCTTTATATAAGAAAGGAAAACCGACGCCTCTCAACAAAGAGGCGGAATTGTAATCACTGTCACAAAAAGTGTCAATGATTGGGTTAACTAAAATTCCGGTCGGGGGATTATACGTAGAATAACTAAAATCACAAGGATCCTTAGTCGATCCCAACCTTATTTAGGAATTTTTTTAATTTAGGATCTTGTGGATTACCAAAAATATCCTGTGGAGATCCCTGCTCGACAATATGACCGTCAGCCATGAAGATCACTCGGTCTGCGACCTCTCTAGCGAACTGCATTTCATGGGTAACCACCAGCATGGTTTGATGCTGGTTTGCCAATTTTTTCATTAGGTTAAGTACTTCGCCAACCCACTCAGGATCCAGCGCAGAAGTGGGCTCATCAAACAGTAAAAGCTCTGGTTGGAGTGCCATTGCACGGCCAATACCAACACGTTGCTGTTGACCGCCAGAAAGCGCTGCTGGGTAGCTGTCTGCTTTGTCGCCTAGGCCGATATCATCAAGTATTTGTTGTGCTTTTTCATAGGCTTGTTGCTTCTTCCAACCACGCACTGTAATCAAACCTTCAGCAATGTTCTGCTTGGCGGTTTGGTGAGCAAATAGGGCATAGTTTTGGAAAACAAAGCCGGTCTTACGTCGCAGTGCTAGCACTTCTGCTTTGGTATGCTTTTGGGCATCGACTTTGATGTCATCAATCGAGATCGTACCTTGGTCGGCTTGTTCAAGAAAGTTCACACAGCGCAGTAGTGTAGACTTACCTGTACCACTCGAACCTATGATAACAATGATCTCACCTTGCTTGATTTCTAGGTCGATCCCTTTGAGAACTTCGGTGTCACCAAAGTGCTTGTGGATATTTTGTAATTTGATCATCGTACGTATGCCTTATTCAGTTTCACTTCGGCCCAAATTTGAATACGAGTGAGGATAACCACCACGCCCCAGTAAATCAGTGCTACTGCCAAGAAAGCCTCGAAGAAGCGGAAGCTTGAAGATGCCTCCATTTGAGCTTTAGCCATAATCTCAGCCACGCCTAGCGTAAAGGCAAGTGAGGTCGATTTGATCATATCGATGAAGTAGTTCATCAAAGAAGGCAGAGCGACACGGGTCGCTTGCGGCAAGATCACTCGGCGCATCGCTTGGCTAGTCGTCATACCTACCGAAAGGCTCGCTTCCATCTGGCTGCGATCAATACCGATAATCGCGGCGCGAATACTTTCTGCCATGTAAGCGGCAAAGTGCAGGGTTAAACCAATGACTGCAGCACTGAATGCATCTAAGCCAACCATCCACGGGAATACCTGAGGTAAGCCGTAATAAAGGAGGAACAGCTGAACCAGCAGTGGTGTGCCACGGAAGAAGCTAATATAAAGCTGGCTGAGTTGGTCAAGTACTGGGATTTTGAACACACGAATGTTTGCCAGTATAACAGACAGGATCAGAGCAAAGAACAAGCCCCAAATCGCCATCTCCATGGTGGTGCCGAGATACTTTAACAGTATCGGTAGCAGCTCTAGCATGTAGTTAAAATCAAATCCCATAATCTATCTCGTATTTTTATTGGAAGCCGCGTGATATCAAGCGTTTTTATCAGTGATATAAAAGCAAAAGCCCACCGCTGTATAAAGCAGTGGGCCTTGAATGGAGAGTGAGTGATTACTTCTGAGTAATGTCCGCACCAAACCATTTCTGAGAGATACTTTCTAGCGTACCATCTGCGCGCATTGCTGCTAATGCTTCATTTACTTCGGCTTGTAGTTTCTTACCGTTGTCGTTGTCTACGAAAGGCCAAGCATTTTCAATCGTTTCGAATGGCTGACCTGCTAGCTGTAATGGTAGACCAGTCTTCTTGATAAGCTCTAGTGCAGATAGGCGATCCATAACGAATGCATCGGCACGACCAAGAGCGACATCGTGTTCAATACCTGTGTCGTAGGTTTTCACGTTGATCTTGCCGTCTTTATCGTAGCTGCGTAGCAGTTGTTCAAAGTTCGAGCCTAGGTTTACCGCAACAGTCTTACCTTCAAGGTCTTCGATACCTTTAATGCTATCATTACCCTTACGAACAGTAATTTGCGCGCCGTCTACTACGTATGGGTCTGCGAATAGGTATTTCGCTTTACGTGCATCCGTCATTGTAATTTGGTTAGAAATGGTATCGATTCGACCCGTTTCAAGAAGACCAAACAGACCAGAGAAGTTCGCTGTCACGTACTCAACCTTGTAGTCGTTACGTTTACCGATCTCATCCCATAAATCCACTTCAAAACCTTGTAGTTGGTCTTGCTTAACGAAAGTAAATGGGAAGTAGCGACCAGACATGCCGACTTTAACTTCAGTCGCAGCTTGAACAGTAGCAGCAGAGAGTGCGATAGCCGCAATTGCAGCCTTAATCCAGTTATTCATTTGGTAACTCCTTATATTTATGGGATTGGATGTTACTGGTAAATTGCTCGATAGAATAAATAACCAGATGTTATTAACCATAACTAGATCGCATTCTCGTTTTGGGGATAACTAGCAAGGATCCGGGCATAAGTGGATCGTTGTGTGAGTAAATTTGGGGCAAGATGTGCGGATCCGCCGGTTAATTACAAATTTATTGTGAATAACTTGGATCTTATTCACTGGATCTGTGATCAATTGCTGGTGATCTGACTTATCAACAGGTAAAATTAGCAGTCATTTCATATTACTTAAATAGAGTGGGGGCACCGTGTCATCTTCGCTTTGGTTGCAGTGTTTGCAACAGCTTCAAGAAGAGTTACCAGCTACAGAATTCAGTATGTGGGTTCGTCCGTTACAAGCGGAGCTCAATGACAATACTCTAACTCTATTTGCACCGAACCGTTTCGTACTCGATTGGGTTCGTGATAAGTACTTAAATAGCATTAACCGTCTGTTGCAAGAATATTGCGGCAACGATATCCCGCATCTGCATTTTGAAGTCGGCAGCAAGCGTGTATCGGCACCTAAGCCGGCAGCACCTGCATCGGCTCCTGCGCCAACTCGTACCGCTGCGGATGTAGCGGCAGAGTCGTCGGCGCCTGCACAGCTGCAAGCTCGTAAGCCTGTTCATAACACATGGCGCGATGAAGAGCCTGTGGATGTGGACATCAACCACCGTTCAAACGTGAACCCTAAACACAAGTTCAATAACTTTGTTGAGGGTAAGTCGAACCAACTTGGTTTGGCTGCAGCACGTCAGGTGGCAGATAACCCAGGCGCGGCATACAACCCACTATTTCTATACGGTGGCACCGGCCTAGGTAAAACTCACTTGTTGCACGCGGTAGGTAATGCCATTGTTGATGGCAAGCCGAATGCAAAAGTGGTTTACATGCACTCTGAGCGTTTTGTTCAGGATATGGTTAAAGCGCTACAAAACAATGCGATCGAAGAATTCAAACGCTACTACCGTAGTGTTGATGCACTGCTTATCGATGACATCCAATTCTTCGCGAATAAAGAGCGCTCTCAAGAAGAGTTCTTCCATACCTTTAATGCGCTGCTTGAAGGCAACCAACAGATCATCCTAACTTCTGACCGTTATCCAAAAGAGATCAACGGCGTAGAAGATCGTCTTAAATCTCGTTTCGGTTGGGGTTTGACGGTTGCGATCGAGCCACCAGAGCTTGAGACGCGTGTTGCGATCTTAATGAAGAAAGCAGAAGACCATCAAATTCACCTTGCAGATGAAGTGGCATTCTTTATTGCTAAGCGTCTGCGTTCTAACGTTCGTGAGCTCGAAGGCGCACTGAACCGTGTTATCGCGAATGCGAACTTCACTGGTCGTCCAATCACTATCGATTTCGTACGCGAAGCGCTACGTGATCTACTGGCACTGCAAGAGAAGCTGGTTACTATCGATAATATTCAGAAGACAGTGGCGGAGTACTACAAAATCAAAGTGGCTGACCTGCTGTCTAAGCGTCGTTCTCGTTCTGTTGCTCGTCCACGTCAATTGGCGATGGCACTAGCAAAAGAGCTGACTAACCACAGCTTGCCTGAGATTGGTGATGCATTTGGTGGCCGTGACCACACCACGGTACTGCACGCTTGCCGTAAGATTGCTCAGCTGCGTGAAGAGAGCCACGACATTAAAGAAGATTATTCGAACTTGATTCGTACCCTTTCTTCTTAATACACAGTATTCTTAACCTTAATAAGCAGAATCTTGGTCACGCACCTATGTTGCGTGCCATTTAGACCGTAAGAGCAAGATATGAAATTTACCATTGAACGTAGTCATCTGATTAAGCCGTTACAACAAGTGTCTGGCGCGCTAGGTGGCAGGCCAACACTTCCAATTCTAGGAAACCTACTGATTAAGGTAGAAGATAACGTGTTGTCGATGACAGCAACGGACCTAGAAGTTGAACTGATCAGCCGTGTAACGCTTGAAGGTGATTTTGAAGCGGGCAGCATTACTGTGCCTTCTCGTAAATTCCTAGATATCTGCCGTGGTTTACCTGATAGCTCAGTGATCACTGTGGTATTGGATGGCGACCGTGTTCAAGTACGCTCTGGTCGTAGCCGCTTCTCATTGGCAACCTTGCCTGCGGCCGATTTCCCCAATATTGAAGACTGGAGCAGCGAAGTTGAAGTGTCTGTGACACAAGCTGAACTGCGTGGTCTTATCGAAAAAACTCAATTCTCAATGGCGAACCAAGACGTTCGTTACTACCTCAACGGTATGTTGTTTGAGATTGAAGGCTCGACTCTACGTAGTGTGGCGACCGATGGTCACCGTATGGCGGTATCTCAAGCTCAGCTTGGTGCTGACTTTGCACAGAAGCAGATCATTGTGCCTCGTAAAGGTGTGCAAGAGCTAGTGAAGCTATTGGATGCACCTGAACAACCAGTAACGCTGCAAATTGGTAACTCAAACGTGCGTGCTGAAGTGAACAACTATGTCTTCACTTCGAAGCTTGTTGATGGTCGTTTCCCTGATTATCGCCGCGTAATGCCGCAGAATACTACCAAGACACTAGAAGCGGGCTGTGATGAATTGCGTTCAGCGTTCTCTCGTGCAGCGATTCTATCGAATGAAAAATTCCGTGGTGTTCGCGTGAACCTTGCAGATAGCGAGATGCGCATTACCGCTAACAACCCAGAACAAGAAGAAGCCGAAGAGATGCTAGACGTGACTTATGATGGTGACGCGCTAGAGATCGGCTTCAACGTAAGCTATGTACTTGATGTATTGAATACACTGCGTTGTGAACAGGTTCGTATCTCAATGTCAGACGCGAACGCGAGTGCCTTGATTGAAAATGCACAAGATGACAGCGCAATGTACGTTGTTATGCCAATCCGCCTATAGAGTTGGTGCCATCGTTAATGATTAATATGATGACGCTATGCCACTCTCTCGTCTAATCGTTAAGCAGTTTAGAAATATTGAAGCCTGTGACATTCAACCGTCATCAGGCTTTAACTTTCTTATAGGGCCTAACGGAAGCGGTAAAACCAGTGTCCTTGAAGCGGTATATCTGCTCGGCCACGGTCGCTCATTTAAGAGTTCCCTAACGGGACGCATCATACAAAATGAGTGTAGCGAACTGTTTGTGCACGGCCGTTTTATGACCTCGGATCAATTTGAGCTGCCAATTGGCATTAATAAGCAGCGCGATGGCACAACAGAGGTTAAAATAAGCGGTCAAACTGGGCAAAAACTCGCGCAGTTAGCGCAAGTCTTACCTTTGCAGTTGATTCACCCGGAAGGGTTTGATTTACTGACAGATGGACCTAAGCATCGCCGCGCATTCATTGATTGGGGAGTCTTCCACAGTGAGTCGGGTTTCTATGATGCATGGGGCAGGGTAAAGCGCCTCAATAAGCAGCGAAACGCCTTATTGAAAACGGCAACGCATTATCGAGAGTTGAGCTACTGGGACCAAGAACTGGCCCGTTTAGCGGAAAGCATCAGTGAGTGGCGTGCCACCTACGTCAATCAGCTTAAAGAAGTCGCTGAAGATATCTGCGCGACCTTCCTACCTGAGTTTGAGATAAAGATTAACTATTATCGCGGCTGGGACAAAGATACCCCATATGCCGAGATATTAGAGAAGAATTTTGAAAGGGATCAGCAGCTTGGTTACACCTTTAGTGGACCAAACAAAGCGGACCTGAAGATAAAAGTGAACGGCACTCCAGTGGAAGATGTCTTGTCACGAGGTCAATTGAAGTTGATGGTGTGTGCGTTGCGAGTAGCACAAGGGCAGCACCTCACTCAAATGACAGGTAAGCAGTGTATCTATTTAATAGATGACTTCGCTTCCGAATTAGATAGCCAACGCCGCGCACGTCTTGCTGAGTGTTTAAAGGCGACCGAGGCTCAAGTTTTTGTAAGCTCTATTACCGCTGATCAGATTGCAGATATGCATGATGAAAATAGCAGGATGTTTCATGTGGAACATGGCAAAATAGAGCAAGGATAATTAGTCAGAGAGTAACTATGTCAGATAATTACGATTCATCGAGTATTAAGGTACTGAAGGGTCTGGATGCGGTTCGTAAGCGTCCTGGAATGTACATTGGCGACACGGATGATGGTACCGGTCTGCACCACATGGTCTTCGAGGTAGTAGATAACTCTATTGATGAAGCGCTTGCTGGTCACTGTAATGACATCATTGTTACTATCCATGAAGACAATTCAGTATCGGTACGCGATGACGGCCGTGGTATTCCAACTGAAATTCACCCAGAAGAGAACGTGTCTGCTGCTGAAGTAATCATGACGGTTCTTCACGCTGGTGGTAAGTTCGATGATAACTCATACAAGGTATCAGGTGGCTTGCACGGTGTAGGTGTTTCAGTAGTAAACGCACTGTCTAAGCAGGTTACTCTTACTATCCACCGCGGTGGTCAAATCCATACTCAAACGTACCACCACGGTGAGCCTCAAGCGCCACTAGCTGTGATTGGTGATACGGATAAAACGGGTACAGAAATCCGTTTCTGGCCAAGTGAAGAGACATTCTCAAATGTACTTTTCCACTACGATATTCTAGCTAAACGTCTACGTGAACTGTCGTTCCTAAACTCAGGCGTTTCTATCAAGCTGATTGATGAGCGTGAAGAAGATAAATCGGATCACTTCATGTTTGAAGGTGGTATTCAGGCGTTCGTTGATCACCTAAACACCAACAAAACACCAATCATTCAAAAAATCTTCCACTTCGACCACGAACGTGAAGATGGCATTACTGTTGAAGTAGCAATGCAATGGAACGATGGTTACCAAGAGAACATCTACTGTTTCACCAACAACATTCCTCAACGTGATGGTGGTACTCACCTTGCTGGTTTCCGTGCTGCGCTGACGCGTACTCTGAACAGCTTCATGGATAAGGAAGGCTTCTCTAAGAAAGCGAAGACAGCAACATCGGGTGATGATGCTCGTGAAGGTCTGACTGCAGTTATCTCGGTAAAAGTGCCAGATCCTAAGTTCTCTAGCCAAACTAAAGACAAGCTAGTTTCTTCTGAAGTGAAATCTGCCGTTGAACAAGCGATGGGTGAAAAACTGTCTGAGTTCCTGATTGAGAACCCAACAGAAGCGAAAACCGTTTGTACTAAAATTATCGATGCAGCACGAGCTCGTGATGCAGCGCGTAAAGCACGTGAAATGACCCGTCGTAAAGGTGCTTTAGACCTAGCTGGCCTACCAGGCAAGCTTGCAGACTGTCAGGAAAAAGACCCTGCACTGTCTGAACTATACATAGTGGAGGGTGACTCGGCAGGCGGCTCCGCAAAACAAGGCCGTAACCGTAAGAACCAAGCGATTCTTCCACTAAAAGGTAAGATCCTAAACGTAGAGAAAGCACGTTTCGACAAGATGCTTTCTTCACAAGAAGTGGCAACGCTGATCACTGCTCTTGGCTGTGGTATCGGCCGCGACGAATACAACCCAGATAAGCTGCGTTACCACAACATCATCATCATGACCGATGCCGATGTCGATGGTTCGCACATTCGTACGCTACTATTGACCTTCTTCTACCGTCAAATGCCAGAGCTTATTGAGCGTGGCTACATCTACATTGCTCAGCCACCGCTTTACAAAGTGAAGAAAGGTAAGCAAGAGCAGTACATCAAAGATGAAGATGCAATGAACCAATACCAAGTAGCATTGGCTCTAGACAACGCAGCGCTACACGTAAACCCTGATGCACCAGCATTGGCAGGTGAAGCACTAGAGAAGCTAGTTCAGCAATACAACTCTGGTATCAAGCTGGTGGAGCGCATGAGCCGCCGTTACCCACATGCTCTAATGCATGAAATGATCTACATGCCTCGTCTAACTGCAGAGCAGTGTCACGATGAGTCAGCGGTAGAGGCATGGGGCAAGCAGCTAGTAGAACAACTGAATGCGAAAGAGGTTGGTGCAAGCCAGTACTCTCTAGAAGTTGAGAAGCATGAAGAGTTAGGTCTAAGCCTACCTAAGATTGTGGTTCGTACTCACGGTGTGACACACGAACACGCACTAAGCGTTGATCTGTTCAACTCGAAAGAGTACGGCAAACTAGCAAGCCTATCAGAAGCGTTAGATGGCCTGATTGAAGAGGGCGCTTACATCAAACGTGGTGAGCGTACTCAAGCAGTATCAAACTTTGTTGAAGCGCTTAACTGGTTGATTAAAGAGTCTCGTCGTGGTCTAAGCCTACAACGATACAAAGGTCTAGGTGAGATGAACCCAGATCAGCTTTGGGAAACCACAATGGACCCAGAGACACGTCGCATGATGCAAGTAACGATTGAAGATGCAGTCGGCGCTGACCAGCTGTTCACGACGCTAATGGGTGACCAAGTTGAACCTCGTCGTAACTTCATCGAAGAAAACGCATTGAAGGTTGCTAACTTGGATGTGTAGATTGTCCCAAAAAGCAATCTAAGTTATTTAAAAGACTGCCAGAAATGGCAGTCTTTTTTTGTTTTTAAGTGATTGAAAAATATTGAATTAAAAAAATAATTGAAAGTAATCCCTTGAAACTATTTTGCTCAATCCATATATCTATTTGTGAAGAGGATGACTGTCTTGCTCTACAAGAGAAGAAACAGAACCTTCATTACCGCTGACTAAGTATCGCTCAACAGAGGATAACTTTAGCAGCACACAACTTAAAAATTGATTCACTGTCATGTCCCAGTGTTGTCGCCAATAGAGGTGAAACCCGAGGAATGCGAATTGAATCTCTTAGCTGTTTGCTTGGTCTCATACACAGGTTCGATCTAAGTAAAATTCGCAGCTAAGACTATTGCTTACTAAAAGGATAGCATTATGAGAACTGTAGATTTCACTCCACTTTACCGCAACGCAATCGGCTTCGATCGTCTATTCAACATGATGGAAGCGAACACATCGAAGAACACTTCTGGCGGTTACCCTCCATACAACATCGAGCAAAAAGACGAGAACAACTACCGTATAACGATGGCTGTTGCTGGTTTTGCTGATGACCAATTAGACCTGACTCAGAAAGAGAATATGCTAATTGTTAAAGGTGAGCGTAAACCTGAAGCAGAAAAAACCTATGTGTACCAAGGTATCGCAGAGCGTGATTTCGAGCGTAAATTCCAACTAGCAGACTACGTAAAAGTGGTCGGTGCAAGCATGGAAAATGGTCTTCTTCACATCGACCTAGAGCGCGAAATCCCAGAAGCGATGCAACCTCGTAAGATTGCTATCAATGGTAATAGCCTACTAGAAGGCTAATACTCGTCATACTTGAAACTACAGCGTTGTTGACGTCGTAAATTCCCCCTAATCACATAGGTTCCCTATGCTCATAGGGCTGAATTTTCTAGTCGCCTAGCTGAAGCCCCAATTATTTAGGGTATTCAAGTGACAAACATTATCGGGAAGTAAAAGTGAAAGAGCACCTATGAGGTGCTCTTTTTGTTTGTCCTTCTAGCGTCATTCCATAGAGGGAGGAACGACCGAGTAGGGAATCTCTATTTGCTTTCGCTGTAAGCCTTTTTCACTTCTTCAGCAATGATCGCAATACCCTTCTGCATCGCTTCATCGTCTTGTACGTAGTTCATACGTAGGCACTGATGAGCATGATCCCACTCGTCTTCTTGGCCGATAAAGAAGTATTCACCCGGAACAATCAATACGCCGCGAGCTTTCAATCTGTCGTACAGTTCCATGGTGGTGATTGGCAGTTCATCAAACCATAGCCACAAGAAGATAGCGCCTTCAGGTTTGTGAATACGAAAACGCGGGTCATCAATCGCTTCTTGCAGCAGTTCAACGGCGCGCAAAGACTTTTCTTTATAGAAAGGCTTGATCACTTCACTGCTCAAGCGCAGCAGATCACCGTTTTCAATCATGTGGTTGGCGATAGCTGGCCCAACACTGCTTGGCGCTAAGCTGATGATGCCATTCATGTTGGTTAGCGCTTGGGTTACTTCTTCGCTCGCAATCACGATACCGCAACGCACACCAGGCAAACCAAGCTTAGAAAGGCTCATGCACAGAATCGTGTTTTCATTCCAGAATGGTTCCACATCTTCAAAGATGATGTTTGGGAATGGTAGGCCGTAAGCATTGTCGATCAGCAGTGGGATGTTGTTGTCACGTGCGAGTTTATCCAACTTACGCACTTCCTCATCTGTCAGTACGTTACCGGTTGGGTTAGTTGGGCGAGACGCACAGATAGCAGCGACGGAGTCATCCACTTTTAGCTGTTCGAAATCGACATGGTATTTGAACTGGCGGTTTTCTAGTAGCTCGATCTCAGGGTGGTAAGAGATAAAAATATCGTCATCAATCCCAGCGTCACCGTAGCCGATGTATTCAGGTGCGATTGGCAGCAAGATTTTCTTGTGAGAACCGTCAGGCTGCTGGCCAGCTAGTAGATTGAACAGGTAGAAGAAGCCGCTTTGGCTGCCGTTAGTTAGGCTGATGTTCTTCTCGCTGATGTCCCAGCCATAGGTCTCTTTCAGCATAGCCGCTAAAGACTTAATAAAGCTATCTTTGCCTTGTGGGCCATCGTAGTTGGCGAGGGCGGCGATGAGTTCTCCACTGGCGAGCATGTCGGCACTGGCTTGGTTAAAGTAATCGAGCATGGCAGGGATAGCGGCTGGGTTGCCACCACCAAGCATGATTGCGCCAGGAGTGCGCAGGCCATCATTCAAATCATCCATTAAACGAGTGATTCCAGAGTAACGATTAAACTTTTCACCAAACTTAGAGAACTGCATTACTTATTTTACCTAATTCATTGTGATTGCTTGTTATGTGTCATTAAGGCAGACCTTATGTCTGCCATCAGTGTAATCCTTGAACATACCGCAATGTTTTTGCAACGCATAGCGCCAAATGCTCTAACACGTAAAAAACTTCTATAAAGTTTGGCTAATGAGTGACTGCTTGCTTATTGCACTGGTTTTTGAGATCAAAAAGGAGAAGCCGAAGCTTCTCCATGAGTTTTGACTGTTTAAACCTGCTGGCTTATTTCGAGCCGGTATACACAACTAGCACTTTGTCATCTTGGTATTGGCGCTCAAACGCATAGTAGCCCTTGCTGTTGCGGATGATGTGCTTTCCTTGAGCGACAGCAGGGTGGCGCTGACGGAATTGTCCGAGTGCTTGCCAGTGTTTTAACAGCTCAGCTCGCTCTCCGGTTATTTGCTCCCAAGGCATGTCTGAACGAGTACCCTGCATAGGGTCGGAACCCGTTGGGCCGAAATCACGGGCGATTTCATCTCCGTAATAGATCTGGACTGCACCCGGAGCCAACATCAGTGCGTTTGCCGCTTTGGTCTGTTTGGCAAAGTCACTGCCGTGCTGCGTCCAGAATAGTGAGGTGTCGTGAGAGGATAAGTAACTCAACACGTTGAACTCGCTGTCACTGTTGATCTTCTCGGCATAGCGAAGGTAGTCAGCATCGAGAGCGGATAGGCATTTAAGCGCTTTAGGGGCGATGTCGCTCTGGAATTCAAAGTTGATGATCGAATCAAATCCGTTAGCGAAGTAATCTGATTTCACCACACTGTGTGCCCAGACTTCGCCGGTCATCCAGAAAGGTAAGTCATCTAAGGCTTTGTCAGGGTTATTCTGTTTCCATTCAGCAAGAGCTTGGTTGGCGCTCTCTTTTAGCTCTGCCCAGGCTTCGAGCTCAACGTGTTTTGCGGTATCGACTCTAAAGCCATCCACGCCGTATTCACGTACCCAGTCTGAAAGCCAAGTGATGAGGTGGTCACGAGGTGTTTTGAGCTCATCAGTCGCGCTGGTGGATTTGTTGCGATAGAAGTTTGGTAGCCCTGTTGTTTCTGTCGATTCTGTTTTGAGATCGGGCAGGTGCGCTAACGACATGGTCAGGTTGTTGTAACCCGGAGAGTCGTAAGCTCCGATATCGCTGCGCAGCCAGGCTTTGCCCCACCATTTTTCCCACGCTTCTTTGTCGCCGTAAGATATGTAGTTGTTGAAGTAGTGCCAGTTCTGACCTTTTGCTGGTTGCCAATCTGTCCAGTTCTCACCAAGCATTTTTGTTGCTTCTTCATCACTTAGGTTGAGCTTACCAAAGTCGAACTCCTGCATGTCGGCCAGGGTAGCGTAGCCAGTGTGGTTCATGACTATATCCCAGATGACACGAATGCCTTTGCTGTGCGCAGTATCGATGAAGGTTTTTAGCTCGTCTTCAGTACCCATGTTGTCATCAAGTTTGGTCCAATCTTGATGGTAGTAACCATGGTAGCCATAGTGTTTGAAATCGCCACGGTCACCACCGCCAACCCAACCATGTATCTGCTCTAAGGGAGACGTAATCCAGATTGCATTAGCACCGAGAGATTCAATGTAGTCGAGCTTTTCGGTTAAGCCTGCTAGGTCACCGCCATGGAATGTGCCGATTTCATCTTGTCCGTCTTGGCTACGGCCGTAGCTATTGTCGTTGTCAGGGTTACCGTTGTGGAAGCGGTCGGTCATCACGAAGTAAACCGTGGCGTTATCCCAACTAAAATCTGCTTTGGTTTCAGGCTCAACCTTTTCTAGTAATAAGACGCCTTGGCTACTTTCAGCTGGTTGCATGGTGACACTGCCGTTAGTGACCGTTGTTTGTATTCCGGAAAGGGCATCTCTGACCACGGTGCCATCATCAAAGGTTTGAGCAACATTGATGGTGGTTGGCCCGTCACTAGGAACCGGACAAGCAAAGCTTTGAACTTGTTGTTGCTTTGGTTTTATTTGAACCGTTAACTCATTAGTTTGCGGGTTGAGTATAAATTGGTAGGTATTCGCGCGAAAGACCTTAATAGCGAGCTCAGATTTCTCAGCGCAATCGTCCAGGCGAAGGGGTTTATTGAACTTAATGCGACTCTCTTCCGCCAGCTCATAGTTGGTGCCACAGGTATTTTCGCTGTCGCTGATGGAGAAGGTATAGCTACCTTTGGCGAGTTCCTGTTCTGCGATCACAGTGCCTTTGCCTGTCGATTCGAACACCACGGTGTCGTTATCAATCGCCAGTAATAGGCTGTTGTCGCTAGTTTGGCTGCATGCGCTGAGTGCAAGCATTGAAAGTGCAAGTACTGTTTTTTTCATTGTTTCCTTCCCCTGAATAAACAGGTCAGTTATAGCAAACAATGCCCTCTACAGTCTGAGTGCTGATTCATTCAGTTAATCAATAACACCTCTACAAACAAATGCTTGGCTCACAAAAACAAAAAGGGAAGCTTTCGCTTCCCTTTGGGTATTTACCTTTCGTTGCTCAGAGCAGCGCTTTGAACAGCTTTCTCACTCGTACTTATTTTTGCAGTAGAGAGATGTCAGCAATCTGTAGGAACAGGTTACGTAGGTTATTCAGTAGCGTTAGACGGTTCTTCTTAAGTGCTTCGTCATCAGCCATAACCATAACGTTATCGAAGAACGCATCAACAGGCTCACGTAGAGCTGCTAGCTTGCTTAGGGCTTCTTGGTAGTTACCTGTCGCGAATGCTGGCTCTAGTGCTTCTGTCATTACAGCAACGTTTTCAGCCAGTGCTTTCTCTGCATCTTCTTGAAGAAGGGCTAGATCGATATCTGCTGCTAGCTCGCCATCGAATTTCGCAAGGATGTTACCTACACGTTTGTTCGCTGCTGCTAGTGTTTCTGCCGCTTCTAGTTCACGGAAGTGAGAAACCGCTTTAACGCGTTGGTCAAAGTCAGTTGGCTTAGTTGGACGGTTAGCTAGTACTGCCTGGATGATATCCACGCTGAAGCCAGCATCTTGGTACCATGCGCGGAAACGACCTAGCATGAAGTCGATAACGTCAGCTTCTACGTTGTCGTTGGTTAGCTTGTCGCCCAGTAGTTCTTTCGCTTTTGCGATCAGATCAGTTAGGTCTAGGTTGTAGCCGTTTTCAACGATAATACGTAGCACACCTAGTGATGCACGACGTAGAGCGAATGGGTCAGAACCTTTTGGAGCTTGGCCAATACCGAAGATACCTACGATAGTGTCTAGCTTGTCTGCCATTGCTACTGCAGAAGAAATACCAGTGCTTGGTAGGTCATCACCAGCGAAACGAGGCATGTACTGCTCGTAAAGTGCTAGTGCAACTTGCTCGTCTTCACCATCGTGAGTCGCGTAGTGCATACCCATTACACCTTGAGTATCCGTGAATTCGAATACCATAGAGGTCATTAGGTCACATTTAGCCAGTAGGCCTGCGCGCTTAGACTTCTCAACGTCAGCATTGATTTGCTCAGCTATGTAGCCAGCAAGTTCAGTGATGCGGTCTGTTTTGTCTTTGATAGTACCAAGTTGCTTCTGGAAGATAGCTTGGTCTAGTTCTGGAAGACGGTCGATCAGAGGGCGCTTACGGTCAGTGTTGAAGAAAAATTCAGCATCAGCAAGACGTGGGCGTACAACCTTCTCGTTACCTTCGATAACGTGGCGAGGCTCTTTAGACTCGATGTTCGATACGAAGATAAAGTTAGGAAGTAGCTTCTTGTTTTCATCGTAAACAGGGAAGTATTTTTGGTCACCTTTCATGGTGTAAACCAATGCTTCAGAAGGTACTTTTAGAAACTCTTCTTCAAACTTCGCTGTTAGTACTACTGGCCATTCAACCAGAGATGTTACTTCTTCAACAAGATCATCTTCTAAGTCAGCTTTACCGCCAACCGCTGCTGCTGCTTTTTGCGAATCAGCTAGGATGATTGCTTTACGCGCTTCGTAATCTGCCATTACTTTACCGCGCTCTTCTAGGATCGCTGGGTATTGCTCTGCAGAATCGATAGTGAACTCTTGCTCACCCATGAAGCGGTGACCACGGATAGTGCGGCCAGATGCTACGCCTAGGATCTCACCTTCGATAAGGTCAGCGCCCATTAGCATAGTCAGTGTTTTAACCGGACGGATGAACTGAGTTGTTTTGTTACCCCAGCGCATTGGCTTAGCGATAGGCAGGTTACCTAGTGCTTTAGCCGCTAGTTCAACAACGATTTCAGACGTCGCTTGGCCTTTTACTTCTTGTTTGAAAAGAAGCCACTCGCCTTTGTCTGTTACTAGACGGTCAGCTTGTTCAACCGTGATGCCGTTACCACGAGCCCAACCTTGAGCAGCTTTAGTTGCGTTGCCGTCAGCATCGAATGCTACAGAAACCGCTGGGCCACGTTTTTCAACAACTTTGTCTTCTTGGCCTTCAGCCAGTGCTGCTACTTTTAGAGCAAGACGACGAGGCGCTGCGTACCACTTCACGCCTTCGTGCGCTAGGTTTGCGCCTTTAAGCTCAGCTTCGAAGTTTGCCGCGAATGCTTCTGCTAGAGTGCGAAGTTGCGTTGGTGGTAGCTCTTCAGTACCCAGTTCAATTAGAAATTCTTTAGCCATGATTACTTCTCCTCGTCCTTCTTGCACATTGGGAAGCCAAGTGCTTCACGTGATGCGTAGTATGCTTCTGCAACTGATTTAGTTAGGTTGCGAATACGAAGGATGTAACGTTGACGCTCTGTTACAGAGATAGCTTTGCGCGCATCAAGGATGTTGAATGCGTGGCCTGCTTTTAGAATGCGCTCGTAAGCTGGAAGCGGAAGTGGCTTCTCAAGCTCAAGTAGCTCTTTACACTCTTTTTCACACTGGTCGAAGAAACCGAATAGGAAATTTACGTCTGCGTGTTCGAAGTTGTACGTTGACTGCTCAACTTCGTTTTGGTGGAAGATGTCACCGTAAGTTACGTTAGAGCCGTCTGGTGCAACGTTCCATACTAGGTCGTAAACTGAGTCTACTTCCTGGATGTACATTGCTAGACGCTCGATACCGTAAGTGATCTCGCCTGTTACAGGCTTACACTCAAGGCCGCCAACCTGTTGGAAGTAAGTAAACTGAGTTACTTCCATGCCGTTTAGCCATACTTCCCAACCAAGGCCCCATGCACCTAGTGTTGGGTTTTCCCAGTTATCTTCAACGAAGCGAATGTCGTGAACAAGTGGGTCAACACCAAGAACCTCTAGTGAGCCTAGGTACAACTCTTGGATATTGTCTGGCGATGGTTTTAGCGCTACTTGGAATTGGTAGTAGTGCTGAAGACGGTTAGGGTTTTCACCGTAACGGCCATCAGTAGGACGACGTGAAGGTTGTACGTAAGCTGTAGACATTGGCTCTGGGCCAAGTGCTCGTAGACATGTCATTGGGTGAGAGGTGCCTGCACCTACTTCCATATCTAGAGGTTGAACAATGGTACAACCGTTTTGAGCCCAGTAATCCTGCAGCGCGAGGATCATTCCCTGGAAGGTTTTGATATCGTATTTTTGCATAGTCAGGTTCGCGCGATTCTTTTAAATGAATGAGAAAAATAACCTCTGAGTATACCGAGATATTCGTAAAGCGAGTAGGGGTAATCTTGTTTAATTAGTGGTCTAAAATGTCGTTTAATGGATTTTTTTGCCTTTAATGTTTGTTTTTCGGTGCAAGTAGATATTTTGATAAGTTTGACACTTGTTTTTGACTACGTGGGTGATTAGAATCTCGCGGTCTTTGGGGAGTAGCTTACTTGTTCATATCCTAGTGAATGAGTTCGTTCGTCAACATAATTGATGCAAAATCATCATGGCGTTCGAGGCAACCACCACCTTGGTGGCGCTTAGCAAGACCTTAGACAAGCATCGTGAACCGGGATGGGGCGCGAGGTTTGTCTTTGGTTAAATATAATAATCTCCATCCCAAATGAGCATGTCGTGAGCGTTTTAGCAATTTCAATTACAACTGTCGCTTTAGCCGAGATCGGTGATAAGACCCAGTTGCTATCCCTTTTATTAGCCAGTCGATATCGAAAACCGATACCTATCATTGCGGCTATCTTCTTTGCCACCATAGCCAATCATGCTCTTGCAGCGTGGCTCGGTGTGGTTGTCGCTGATTACTTATCGCCAGAAGTTTTAAAGTGGGTGCTGGTGGTCAGTTTTATTGCAATGGCGGGCTGGATTCTGATTCCCGATAAGCTCGATGATGATGAACAGATCTCAAACCGTGGCCCTTTTGTTGCTAGTTTTATTGCGTTTTTTATCGCTGAAATTGGTGATAAGACCCAGATTGCGACTTCTATCCTAGGGGCGCAATACGCCG
Source organism: Vibrio sp. Isolate22 (assembly GCF_022398115.1). Lineage (NCBI taxonomy): Bacteria > Pseudomonadati > Pseudomonadota > Gammaproteobacteria > Vibrionales > Vibrionaceae > Vibrio > Vibrio sp. Isolate22. The sequence goes on from NZ_JAKEUW010000019.1 coordinate 83,069, forward strand.
ATGCTTTAGCGTGGGTGATTCTGGGTACAACCATAGGCATGTTGCTAGCGAATGTACCTGTAGTGATCATTGGTAAGCTGTCGGCAGACAAGATGCCACTCGATCTGATTCGTAAGATTACAGCCCTGTTATTTGTCGGTTTGGCTATCGCTGCTGCGTTTTACTCATGAGTGTTTTGAGTCTTATTATACTCAACCAGTGGAGTAATGTGTTGTAGGTCATACTCTTACAGTATTGTGGGGTTTATCGAGCGAATGGACATATAACTGTCATACTTGTCATGATATTTTAATCTTGTGAGTTAAGAACACGAGGGCATGATTATGTTGACGCGTTATATGGGTATTACTCCACAAAGCCAAAGCTATCTATTTACCTTTGGTCTTGCACTTACACTATTAGGCATGGTGCTGACGGACATGTGGCTACCAATGGTCGCCGGCGCTATGATCATGACTGGACTTGCAGTAGAGGCTTGGATTCGAGTCGCGCATATTATTCCGATGCGTAAAGACATCCGAGCGTTACAACAGCAGCTTGATTATCTGCAAACCAAGTCTAGAGATGAATAAACAAAAAGCCGCTGGTACTCTGAGTTCTGCTTAAGAACATAGGGTACTAGCGGCTTTTTTGATGTTTGATTCTCGGTGGGGCGTTACGCCTCCAATCCCTTTTTGATCAAATACTGGTATGGCAGCGTTTCTGTCTCTTGGCCGACCAACTGGTGATCCATAAATCGACAAAAGCTCGGGATATCTCGAGTGGTCGAAGGATCGTCAGCTTTTACCAGTAACACATCGCCATCCTGCATGTTTCTAATTGTCTTCCTAACCATCATTACTGGCTCCGGGCAACGCAGGCCTTCAGCTTCTAAAGTATGGGTTGCCAGTTCAGGTTTGAATGTCATGGTTTGTATCTCTATATCTATCTAACGTGTGAATAATACGTCTGCAGAAAAAATATGCAATAAGTGCTTGGCAAACAGAATCATTTCCTATAACTTAGTTAACAAGTTGATAACAACTTGAAACAAAGGCAACTAGCTAAGGAGTGGCGATGTTGACAGGATTAGATAGATTAACAATTTATTCGGTTCTCTGTTTTATTTCTTTTTGTGCGTTAGTTTTACGTTCATCGACAGAGACCTCACTGATGCCTATTTTTGGCATAGTAGCAACGATTATTGGTATTTGGGTTGAGATGCGCCGTTGGCAGGGTGTAGCCGAAGAGCAAGAGCACTAACCTAAGTACAGCAAACAAATTCCGATACGACATTCCGACACTATCCCCAAATTTTCTTGGGCTTCCCCGCGTAATTGCGGGATTTTTTTTATCTAAAGCATGCTATAAACAAGTTAGTGAACAATGATCATTGTATTCAGCTAGGTAAGTGGCGTGGAATTAGAAGACATCTATCGTAGAGACCTTAATTTATTGGTCGCCTTAAAGGTATTGATTGAAGAGGGCAGTGTTAGCCAGGCAGCGCTTCGTCTCAACTTGAGCCAGTCGGCAACCAGCCGAGTATTAGGGCGCTTAAGAGACTTACTCAACGATCCTCTGTTTACTCGCCAGGGCCAGCATCTTATTCCGACCAAAAAAGCACTCGAGATCAGTCAGCGAATTGATCAGCCTTTGGAGTCATTCCGTCAACTACTTAGCCCGAGTGATTTCGACCCTTACTATTGCAGTGAACGCTTTCTAATTGCGACCACTGATTATGCGATGCAAACCATTTTGCCGTATGCACTGCCGAAGATTTATGAGCAAGCACCGAATATCTCTTTAGAATTCGCCCCGCTGCAGCATGAACATTTGTTTAAGCAGCTTAGTACCGAGCGCGTCGATATGGCGATCTGCCGACCAAGTGGCAGTGTTGCGCCACTTCATCAAGAGGTCCTTGGCCCTGTGGGTGTGTCGTGCTTACTCTCTAAAAATCACCCCTTGGCAGACAGTTCGTTGAGTCTCGAGGATTATGTATCTTTACCTCATGCGATGATTGCGATCAGTGATGGTGTAAAGGCGTTATTGGACAACGCTTTAGCCAATCAACAACCGAGGAAAATGGTACTGCGTGCTTATCACCTTGAAGCGGCATTGGCGATTGTCGATAGAATGCCGTTAGTGATTACGGTACCGGCTGATTTGGCATACTTGGTTGCAGAGCGTTATGACTTAGTCGTTAAGCCGCTGCCATTCGAGTTTATGCCATTTGATTACTCGTTGATTTGGCACTCACGCTGCGACTCTTCTGCCTCACAGCAATGGTTGAGAAGAGTGGTCAAAGAAGAATGTGGTGAGTTAATTCAAAAGCGGATTGCCGATGTCGGCTTGGGTTAGAGTCAATAGCAGATAGCAAAAAGGGCTGATCATGATCAGCCCTTTTGTTTTCAGCCCTAAACCACCTACTTCAGTAGGTGGTTATCATTCAGTTTGGCTTTGCCTGTAGTTCTACCCATGTTAAATGCTCCCTTGATTTTTAGCGAAGTCAAAGAGGACAAATAACATGAGCAGATATAATCAAGCTTCCCACGTATTTTGGAGATGTCAATATCACATAGTGTGGACACCAAAGTATCGATTTAGGATTTTGAAAAACAATGTAGGTAAAGAAGTTTATCGATGTATA